>MQUF01000011.1 GCA_001914235.1 Desulfobulbaceae bacterium DB1 | reverse complement strand
CCATCTCTTCGGCGGCCGAGGCGTTCTGCTGGATGACCTGGTCGAGCTGCTGGATGGCCTTGTTGATCTGCTCCGCCCCGGAGTCCTGTTCCTTGCTGGAGGCGCTGATCTCCTGCACCAGCTCTGCGGTCTTCTGGATGTCCGGCAGCATCTTGTTCAGCATGTCGCCCGCCTGCTCGGCAATGGCCACACTGCTGGTGGAGAGTTTACTGATCTCGCCCGCCGCCGCCTGGCTCCGTTCAGCGAGCTTGCGCACCTCGGAGGCGACAACGGCAAAGCCCTTGCCGTGTTCCCCGGCCCGGGCCGCCTCGATGGCGGCGTTCAAGGCCAGCAGGTTGGTCTGCCGGGCGATCTCCTCGATGATGGAGATCTTGGCGGCGATCTGCTTCATGGCGGCCACGGTTTCGCTGACCGCCTTGCCCCCTTCCCGGGCGTCCGTGGCGCTTTTCACCGCGATCTTTTCCGTCTGCATGGCATTGTCGGTGTTCTGGCGGATGTTGGCGGCCATCTGCTCCATGCTGGAAGAAATCTCTTCCGCGCTGGCCGCCTGCTCGGTGGCGCCCTGGGACATGTGCTGGGCCGTGGCGGACAGTTCCTGGGAGCCCGCGGCGACATTATCCGCCGCGCCCTGCACTTCCAGCACCACCTCTTTCAGTTTGGCCACCATGGCTGACAGGGACTCCATCAGTTCGTCCTTGTCGCTGCGCTTTTTCACCTCCACCATCAGGTTGCCCCGGGCGACCAGCTTGGCGTTATCCGTGATCTCTTTCAGCGCCACCACGTTACTGGTGATGGCCCCGGCAATTTTTTGGAAATTATCGGCAATGGCCCGGGTGTCTTCATCCGCCGCCGCAACCGTGGTGTTGACCGCCAGATCGCCGATGGTGAGCATTTCCAGATTGGCAAGCAGCTTGCTCACCTCGCTGTTCTGGTAGGACGCCTGTTTTTCCGCCACCCGGGCCGCCTTTTTCACCGCCGTCATGTCCGTCACCACCTCAAAGGCGGCGATGATGCTGCCGTTGTCATCCTTGATCGGGATGCCGAAATAGCTGATGTCGAGATTAAGCCCGCCCGGATGGGCATCGGTTTCGCTGGTGGAAAGCTGGTTTGCCGTCATGGCCCGGCCGCAGGCGCAGCGGTCGGTCTTGCAGTCGCTGGTTCGGAAGTGATCAAAGCATTTACTGCCGATGACCTGCTGCTGGCTCCTGCCCCCGGCCTCGGCGCCGGCTTTGTTCATGTAGAGCACGTTGAAATCCCGGTCAATGATCATGGCCGGCGCCGGCATGACGTCCAGCAGGCCCACCAACCGGTCAAAGACCATGTTGACACCCTGAATCAATTTTTGATAATCACCTTGATGCCGCGCCGCGTCGGCCCTGGTGTTGATCCGTCCTTCCATGGCCGCCTTGCCCAGCATCTCGGCATCAGCGGTCAGGGCGCGGATGGAGTCGACTGTTTTGTTGGTGGCCGCGGCGATCTTGTTGAAGTTTTCGGCAATGGCATGGGTGTCATCATCCGCCGCTGCCACGCTGGTGCTGAAATTCAAATCACCCTTGGCCAGCATTTCCAGATTGGCGATCAGTTTGCTCACCTCATTGTTCTGGTACGCGGCCTGTTTCTCCGCCAGCCGGGCCGCCTTTTTCACCGCCGTCATGTCGGTGACCACCTCAAAGGCGGCGATGGTGGTGCCCTTATCGTCCTTGAGCGGGATACCGAAATAGCTGATGTCAAGATTGAGCGATCCGGGATGGGCGTCGGTTTCACCGGTGGCAAATAGGCCCGCTGCCATGGCCCGTCCGCAGGCGCATTTGTCGGTCTTGCAGTCGCTGGTTCTGAAATGATCAAAACACTTGGAGCCGATGAGCTGCTGCTGGCTCCTGCCGCCTGCTTCGGCCCCGGCCCTGTTCATGTAGAGCACGCTGAAATCCCGGTCAATGATCATGGCCGGCGCCGGCATGGCGTCGAGCAGGCCGACCAGCCGATCGGCGATGGTGTTGACCCCCTGGATCAATTTCCGGAAATCGCCCTGATGTTTTGCCTCGTCGGCCCGCACCGTGATCCGCCCTTCCATGGTGGCCTTGCCCAGCATCTCGGCGTCGGCGGTCAGGGCGCGAACGGTTTCCACCATCTTTTTCATGGCGGCCATGACGCTGCCCGTATCATCGGCCTTGAGGCGGATCTGCCGGGAAAAATCCCCGACGGAAACCATGGTTGCCACCTCGCCAAGCTCTTTCGGGTCCGCGCCAAGCTGGCGGAGAATCGAACGGGTCAGAAAAAAAGCAACGCAGACGGCAAGCAGCACCGCCGCCCCGCCCAAACCGAACATAACGTTGCGGGAAGTGTTGTAGGTCGCCACGGCCTCATCATGACGAAGCCTGTTTTGCTCCATGTTATGGGCAATCAGCTCCTCGAACTGCCCATGCAGGGCGTGTTCCGCCGGCACCCCTTCCCTGATGCGCAAGGCTTCGGCCTCTTCATCATTATCATCCATGGCAAACGCGATGATCCCGGCATCCACGTTTGCCAAGGCATTGGCGGCATCCTTCAGCTTGGCGATGATGGCCAACCCCTTGGCGTCAGTCGCCGCATCCGTCATCTCCTCAACCTTTTTCAGGCTGCTGTCGAATTTTTCGCGGAAACCGGCGATCTGCCGGTTGTATTCCCGTTGTTTTTCAGCATCCTGCGCAAGAATTATGTTGCGAACATTGAGGGCGATTGCGGAGATATCGGTATTGATGTCATTGACCAGATCCATCCTGGTTATGTTGACCGCGACAATCTCCTCCATGCCGTCTTCGATGGTTTTCATGCCCTGGACGCCGATCCAGACCAGCAGCAGCATGATCGCCGTCACCACGGTGAAACCCGCCCCCACTTTTCTGCTGAGATTCATGTTCGCGAGCATTGTTGAGCCTCCTTTGGATGTACGATTCGACTGACTTGTATATGATGCGAGTAAGTAACCACCGGCAAAGCCGGTGGCTTTAAACACCGTGGACCGCTCAAAGCGGTATGTTTAAAAGATTATCTGACCACCATTCGGTGGTCATAACCAGCGTCAACCTTGCTTAAATAGGGCCTGTAAAGAATTTTGTGTAAATGGTTTTCATTTTTAATTTTCAATATGCAGGCATTCTGTCGCCGAACAAGATTGAAAAGCGGTTCAAGGCAGCCTTCCAGTCTCTGATTGGCATAGTCCATTTTTTGGCGATATTGTTCAGCGCCATGTAAAGCAGTTTAAGCATCGACTCGTCATTGGGAAATGAACCCCGGTTCTTGGTAACTTTGCGCAGTGACATGTTCAACGACTCAATAGCATTGGTGGTATATATCACCTTGCGTATCTCGGGCGAATACGCAAAAAATGGGGTGATTCTTTCCCAATTTCTTCGCCAGGATTGGCCGATGGACGGATGCGTTTTGTCCCATTTTTCTTCAAAGGTCATCAGTTCCATTTCGGCCTGCTCGGCTGTTGGCGATTGGTAAATGGCCTTGAGATCCGCAGCCACCTCTTTGCGCTGTTTCCATGAGACATATTTCAGGGAATTGCGCACCATGTGGACGAGACAGAGCTGGACCTGGGTGAAGGGGAAAACCGTCTCAATGGCTTCAGGAAAACCCTTGAGGCCATCGACGCAGGCAATGAAAATATCCTGCACGCCACGGTTTCTTAGCTCAGTCACTACCTGCAACCAGAACTTGGCGCCCTCGTTTTCGGCAACCCACATTCCCAGGACATCCTTGACGCCGTCCATGGTGATGCCAATAGCCAGATAGACCGCCTTGTTCTTAACATGCCCATTGTCGCGCACCTTAACCCGGATAGCGTCCATGTAAACAATGGGATAAATGGGGTCCAACGGGCGATTTTGCCAAACTTTAACCTCGTCAGCAACGGCATCGGTGACCGTTGAAATCAGGGTGGGAGAGACATCAACTCCGTAAATGTCTTCCAAGTGCCCCTGAATCTCCCTGGTAGTCATCCCTCGGGAGTAGAGAGAGATAATCTTGTCGTCAAAGCCGGGAAAGCGGGTTTGCCCTTTGGGAATGATGACCGGATCGAAACTGCTGTCGCGGTCGCGCGGGACCTCAATCGGCATTTTACCGAAGTCGCCCTTGATGGTCTTTGCAGAGTTACCATTTCGGGCATTACCGCCTTTGGTGACGATGGTTCCATGTTTTTCGTGGCCCAGGTGGACGGTCATTTCCGCCTGTAACGCCCGCTCCAGTAAGGCCTTGGTGAGCTGCTTGAGCAGCCCGTTTTCACCGATCAGTTCTTCGGGCTTCTGGTAATTGTAGTCGGCAAGTAAACGATCCAAAATTTCTTTATCAATGGCCATATGAGCTCCTTTTTAAAGGGTAGTTTTTTGACTTACTCAGTCATAGCCATTTACACAAACTATTTTACACCCTCCTTAAATAACGATAATTGCTCGATACGCTGGTCTTCCTTTTCTTGCTTTTTGATATAGTTCCGGACGACCTCTTCATCGGCGCCTACTGTTGACACAAAATATCCTCGTGCCCAGAAATGCATTCCGTTGAAATTCTTCCGCTGTCCAAGGTAAATCCGAGCGATGTGAATTGCACTTTTCCCCTTTATGTATCCAACTACTTGTGCTACCGAATATTTCGGTGGTATCGATATCAGCATGTGGACATGATCTGGGAGCAAATGCCCTTCCACCACCTTGCTCTCCTTCTGACGAGCAAGTTCATGAAAAACCTCCCCCAGATTCTTCCGTAGTTGCCCATAAAGTACTTTCCGCCGGCATTTCGGTATCCATACCACATGGTACTTGCAATCCCACCTCGTGTGACTTAAAGATTGTATGTCGTTCATCGAAACCTCCATTCTCGTGACTTTGAGCGGTCCACGAGTTTGGAGGCTTCGATATTATTCCGGAACTGTCAAACTTTTGTTGTCCCCCGGCAAAGCCGGGGGTTTACCTAAAGGAAATTACCTTACTTTCGACGTTGTATTTGCGAACGCGGCACTCGACATTCCCCTGTCGACACGACATCACTGACAACGGCGGCAAGGGATTGCCGCCCTGCAATCGTACAGTGCGGGCGGTCGGCAACCCATGCCGCCGATTTTTCCTAGATCTGATCGTGTTCGATATTTTCCGCGTCCCTGGCCAGGACGCCCGGGTCGAGAATGAGCGCCACGGAGCCGTCGCCCAGGATGGTGGCGCCGGAGATGCCCTTGACATGCTGATAAAAACGGCCCAGCGGCTTGATGACGGTCTGATGTTCGCCCACCACGAAATCCACCACGAACCCCACCCGCGTCCCATGCACCGAGACAATGACGACCTGCTCGATCTCGGGACGCTCGCCCGCCACCGTGAACTGGTCCCGCAGGCAGATATAGGGGGTGAGATTGCCCCGCACCCGGGCCAGATTGCGGCCATGCCCCGCCGCCACATCCTCCCGGGACAGCTCCACGCACTCCTCCACCGCGGCCAGCGGCAGGACAAAATGGCTGTCGCCGATCTTAACCAGCAGGCTCTCGATGATGGCGAGCGTCAGCGGAATCTTCAGGGTAATGGTGGTGCCCGTGCCGAGCAGGCTGTCGACACTGATCGAGCCCCGCAGACCCTCGATGCCGCGTTTGACCACATCCATGCCCACCCCGCGCCCGGAAACACTGGTCACCTTGTCGGCGGTGGAAAAACCCGGGGCGAATATCTGGGCGAATATCTCCTTGTCCGTCAGCTCGGCATGGGCGGCAATGAGCCCCTTTTCCACCGCCTTGGCGCGGATGATCTCCGGGTCAAGGCCCTTGCCGTCGTCACGGATGGTGATCAGGACCGAATCGCCGGAGTGTTCGGCCCCGAGACTGACGGTGCCGGATGACGGTTTGCCGGCGGCAAGCCGGTCTGCGGGCATTTCGATGCCGTGATCGATGCTGTTTCTGATGATGTGCACCAGGGGGTCGTTCAGTTTTTCAATAACGGTCTTGTCGAGCTCGGTTTCGGCGCCGAAGGTTTCCATCTCGATTTCCTTGCCCAGCTCTCCGGACAGATCCCGCACCAGCCGCTTGAATTTGCTGAAGGTGCTGCCGATGGGCAGCATGCGGATGTTCAGGGCCGTGTCGCGCAGTTCGTTGGTCAACCGCTCCACCTCTTCGGCGATGGCAATAAAGGTGGCGTCTTTCAAGACATTGGCGACCTGGGTCAGATGGGCCTGCACCGTCACCATCTCGCCCACCAGGTTCACCAGCTGATCAAGCCGCTCCGCCGGCACCCGGATGCTGGCCGCCGCATCGCCGGCTGCTCGTTCCTGGCGCGCCGCCTTGACCTGCTGCTGTTCCACCAGGGCCGACTCCACCTTTTCCGGCGCCACCACGCCCTGGTCCACCAGCAGTTCGCCCAAGCGTTTCTGCTGCCGCAAAATCTTCTCCGCCTCGCCCGGCTGCAGGTCGCCCCGCTCCACCAGAATCTCTCCCAGTCTTTTGTAACTCTGGTCCTGGTCGGCAAAATCGCCGCCGTCAATCTGCTCGATCTTGATTTCGCAGTCATCCTCGACAAAGATGAAGACGTCCCGGATGGCGTCCTCGCCACGGTCGCCGGTCAGGATAATATCCCAGTAAATATAGCAGTGCTCGCTTATCAGCCCGTCAAGGACGGGGACATCGCCCAGCTGGGCCACCACATGGCAGGCACCCAGGGCCCGCAGTTCATTGAGCAGGGAGATCGGGTTGCTGCCGCTTAGCAGCAGTTCCCGGTTGGGCCGGAAACGGATGCGCCAGGTATTCTTTTCCTCCGGCTCCTTCCCAGGCGCGACTGGGGCAGCGGCATCTTTTTTCGCGGGCGCGTCGGCTTGCGGCAGAAGCCGGCGGAGGCGCGCGACAATGGCGTCGCCCTCCTGCCGGTTTACCTCGCCGAGACCCGCCGAGGCGTCGAGCAGGGCCGAGATATGATCGCGGGCCTGCAGCGTCAGGTCAAGCAGCTCTTTCGTCACCAAAAGTTTGCCGTTGCGGACCAGGTCAAACACCGTCTCCACCTCGTGGGTGAAGGCGGCTATTTCATCAAAACCGAACATGGCGCCGGAGCCCTTGATGGTATGCATGGCCCGGAAAACCCGGTTGATCAGGTCGCCGTCATCCGGGGTTTCCTCCAGATCAAGCAATGATGTTTCCAGCTCGGCCAGCAGTTCGGTGGCTTCTTCCCGGTAGGTTGCGATATGTTGATCCATCATGGGGAATCCTTTTTTAGGTTGGTGAGACTATTCGGCTATTGCCTATTAGGTTGAGGGGTTTTAGCTGTTCGCAATGATCGCATGAGGGCGGCCATAACAGCCCGTTGAAAAAACTTAAATTTCGGAAAACAGCGGCCGCAACCGACAGCCGTATGAAAAGTCCGTCATTTTCAAAAAAGACCTCTGCCTGATCAATATTTCGGGCAGTAGCAGGGCAAAAACAGTGGCAAAAATGGCAAAAATACCCAAAATAAGACGCCGCAGGACATCGGCCATCCCTTTCGGGGTGCCCTGTCCAAAGATTACCCGCATGAGAAGTCCCAAATTGTAGGCAGCGGCATGAATCAGGTAGCGTTTACTGACATTTTCCAGACCGCGAAGCGTCATCCGGGCAAGATTGCCACCTCGCTTGAGCATGGCAAAACTTCGTTCCACAATCTCGGAACGCCGACGGGACAACTGTTTTCCGTGGTCTCCCCGAGTGCGGCGGCGATTGCCGTGAAATTCCCGGCAGGCCTCTTTGTCGCCATGCCAACTTCGTCTCTGTTCGCTCTGCCGCTCCGGAATGTAGGTGGTGATCCCTTTGTCGGCATTGAGTTTCCTGATCAACTCCGCCTTGTGGTATCCTTTGTCGGTAACCACGCACAGCAGTTCCGGCGCTTCGTCACCGAGAACGGCAAGGTTCTCCTCGACTTGTTCCAGCGTCTCCTCGATGCTTGCCGTATCGCCCTGATCAGCCGGATGCACCACGACGCCCAGCATGGCCCCGGTGGCAAGATCGACCGCATGTTCCGCCTTGTAGGCAAGATGGGTCGTGCCATTCTTCATCTTGGCGATACGGGCGTCGGGATCGGTTTCCGATTGCCACTCGCGATTGGAAAGTTTCTTGCCTGTGCGTTTCCTGTCGAAACGGGCAACGTCGGCGGCATCACCTGGCTCTTGACCTGCCTCGCGCATCAACGTTTTGACATAGTCGGTGTAGGAGGAACCGGTATCTTTTCGCGCCAGACGCCGCAGAGAGGCATTGGCTTCAATGGTTGTCGAGTCGACACCAGTCGCGTATGCATCGATCAGCCCGTGTTGATGGACAATGCAGAGGATACGCTGGAAAACCTTGGTGTACAGCTCCAGCGGCAATCGTTGCCGCCAGATGGTGAAACTTGAATGATCCGGCGTTTTTTCGTGAATCTGATAGCCGAGGAACTCCCGCAACGACATCCTGTCACTGCAATGCCAGGCAATGCTGCGTTCGGACTGAAACCCTTCCAGGTAGCCGACAAAGAGCATGCGGAAGTAGACACCTGGAGGAATCGAGGGACGACCTGCTTCCGAGAAAAAGGGGGCACATTCCTGTTCCAGCCAGACGTCAAATCCATCGTCATCAAAAAGACGGTTGAGGCGGGTGTAAAAGGGATGGCCACCGCGTGGGGCCAGGTCGCTATGGGCGATCCAGAGCGGGAGCTGTTTATGTTTTTTGCGTTTACCGATGGCCATGAAGAAAAACCCCTGTTGTGTGATGAGTTGTCACGACATTTTACCCGATCGGCCGATTCATTCAATCTCAATCAATGGCCACAACAGGGTTTTTCAACGGGCTGTTAAGCGCGCTGTTGGTATCGATGCCGTCAATCCTGGTCAGATCGCGTAAATGATTTTTTTAAAACACCAGATTTGACTATAACTCCATGCTACGGCCTGCAACTCTGACTGAGTGAGTTTAATTTACACACAATGGGGTCTCATTTTGATTGACACGTTCCGAAAGAGACACCCGAGCTTTTATTTATTTGAATTCCTTTGTAATTTTATGATACAGCAGGGATTTTAAATCTTTTTTTCGTGGACATTACGGATGAGCAGGCGCGCCCTCATATTTAATTCTATTTCTGGATCGGTGCTTTTCATTGTAAACATCGTTGTGGCTTTCTACATGAGTCCAATTCTCGTAAAGGTCTTGGGAAATCGTGATTTCGGCTTATGGGAATTGGTAATTAGCGTTGTCGGATATATGGGCATTCTTGATTTAGGAATTGGCCCCGCCTTGGTGCGTTTTGTTTCTGTAGCTGATGGCAAGAAAGATCTTCAAGATTTACAGCAAACAATGAGCACCGCTTTTATTTTTTTTGTCATTATTGGTATCATAACGTCGCTGCTGTTTTTAGTATTTAGTATTTTCCCCCACCTCATAATAGGTGATGAGTCAAAAAAAATCACACATATTGGTTCCGTATTTTTCTTGTTTGGCCTAAATGCACTGGTACTTTTCCCTATGCGTGTGTTTATTGCTGGACTAATGGGTGTACAGCGTCATTATTTCATAAACAACTCGCGAGCGATTATTACCGTTATCCGTTCCGTAGTTATAATTATTTTATTGCATCTCTACCCGAATTACGGATTAATATGGCTTGTTCTAATGGAATCAATTTCCAATACAATCCAGTGTTTTCTTTTTGTCGTTGCCGCCAAAAAAGATAAACGATTGCCACCAATAACTATTTCTTCTGTGTCGCTAAAGAAAGCGAAAGAGTTGTTTGATTTCGGCGCGAAAAGTGTTGTTATAATGGTCGCTTTGCGTCTTCAGAATCAAAGCGTTCCGCTTATTATTGCTAATGTTATTGGCTTAAGTCATATTGTGTTTTTTGTCATGCCCAACCGATTGATAGAGTATGGGAAGGAGCTGTCAACGGCGCTAGGGTTGCCTCTCACTCCGTATCTTGGCACCTCTCTTGGCGCAGGGAACAATTTTGAAGTTGAAAAAAAATGGTTGCAAACTACTATGTCTCTGCAAATTGTCTCTATGGCAATGCCTTTGTTTATCCTGTTCTGTGGTGAAAACTTTCTTTCGTTGTGGATTGGACCGGATTACGCTATTGCTGGTCGATGGCCCCTCTATATTCTTTTAGCCGGATTGGTTGCGGACTCGCTAGCCACTAATGCTGTACGGATACTTACAGTTAAGGCAAAACATGGCAAAAATGCGATTATATGGTTTTCCCTTTCTGTATTAAGCATCCCGTTGGGGATATGGGGAGCTCGTCAATGGAGCATCGCGGGAGTTGCTCTGGGAACAACCACTGTCGCAGTATTTGGTAATTTAATTTCACTATATATGGCTTGTTCAGTGATGAAAGTTCCATTATTAAGGTATTTCAGTAGTACATTAAAACCCCTTTTTTTCCCCTTGTTGTTTTTGGGATTATCTTTATGGATATCTGGCATATTTATAATGCCAAAAAATTATTTGATGTTGTTTTTGCAATGCACTGTATCTGGCATAATTTATCTAACAACATTATGGATATTTACGTTGGGTAACGACATAAAAAATAATCTTTGTAAACGGTTTATTCGGAGCTGATCTCAACTTTGGCAGGGAGTTGCCAATTCCAGCATGGCTACTAATAGTAAATATTTTTCATTCACCTCAATCCGTGACGGAGCTACAGTAAAAAGTACCAATGTGACCAATTAACGTGTTGAAATTTATATAAAAATATTGCAATATTCACCTGTCATAAAAACTCACTCAGCAGGTGAAAAAACATGAAACGCTTTATCCTCGAACAGTCTGACGACGAATTCTATACCAGCCACTCCGGATTGGCCCTGGTTGGGTTGTGCATAAACCGATACAGCGGGTTGCCATTGCAGATCAGCAAGAAAATGAAAGGCAATGATGTCATTTCACATACGGATATCGTCCGCAGCTTTCTCGGGCTTCTTTGCCTGGGCAAGAGCGATTATGAAGCCATTTCCGCCATGCGTGATGACACCTATTTCCAGCAATCCCTAGGGATTAAAAATGTTCCATCGGCAGAACGGCTGCGGCAGCGTCTTGATGAACATGCCGAACCACTTCTGCCGATCATCAAGGATTGCTCGGTGGCCATGCTGAAAAAAGGCGGGGTGCATTTCACTGCTCTTGACACCGGTCATGTTCCGCTCGATGCAGATGTTTTTCCCATGGACAACTCAAACACCAAAAAGGAAGGTGTGAGCCGTACCTATCACAACTACAACGGCTATGCCCCGATTGCCTCCTATCTCGGTCTTGAGGGCTGGTGCCTTGAGGTTGAGTTGCGCCCCGGCAGCCAACACAGCCAGGAAGGATTCGTGCCATACCTGAACCGGGTGATCGAGCGGGCCAAAACGCTGACCTCCATGAAGGACAGCACTACGTTTTCACCAAAGTGGTGCGCGTCACGGAGCGAACCACCAACAAACACGGCCAGATGCTGATCGTACCGGATGTGACCGTGGAAGGCTGGTGGACCAATCTTGACCTGTCTGCCCGGGAAATCATCAGCCTCTATGAAGTAAGCGGTCATTAAACCCCATCTTTTCAAACTGATGAGAACAAGTCATGATGCCTCCATTTTAAATTTGCAAAGGAGGCAAAGATAAGTGCGTCTTGTAAACGGAATTTTTCGTCAGATTTTCAAGGATCGTCAACAATTATGCTGTAATCAGGCATAATCGGCAACTTCGAGAGCTGCTCCAGACAAAAAAATGTGCGTTAGGAGCCACATGCTGCTTTTGCAGGATATGGCGTCACTGATTTAGGATTCAGTTAGAGGAGGTTCTTTATGCAGCATCAAAATAACAACAGCTGGCCTGCTTGGTTTATCCGTACGGTTGTTGCTCCGCTATGGGCATTAAAGGAAAACACACCGTATTTACGACATTTGAAACAACTAGAAGTCAGCAAAAGTCGTTCGAAAAGCGAAGTCAGCATCGATCAATGGGCGCGATTGATTAATCTCCTAAAACATGCAACTGAACAGTCTGATTTTTACGCAGGTCGTTTTCAATCTCATCGTATTTCCCCCAATTCTATCAAGACTTGGGAGGATTTTTTACAGATCCCTCTTCTTACCAAGGATGATATCAGGGCCCATAGAAATCAAATGGTGGCTAAAAATTTCGATTACAGTCAGTTAGTTCCTCGAAAAACATCCGGATCAACGGGAGTTTCTTTAGAGTTTTTTGTTGATGAAGCGAGTATGCAATGGAAAAGAGCTGTAACAATGTCCTATGACCGATGGTCCGGTTGGGACATCGGAGAAAGGGTTGGTGCTATTTGGGGCAACCCTGACTATAAAGCCAATTGGCGTATGTACCTGCGCAACTTAATCCTTAACCGCTTCATTTATCTTGATACACTCAAAATGAATGAAGTGGAGATGTTTCACTTCCATAAGACGTTGTGCAAAAAACCTCCGAAGATTCTTTTCGGACATGCCCATTCATTGTATTTATTTGCGCGCTTTATGCAGCAGAGAGGTCTTTCTGGAATTCATCCGCACGGTATCATTAGCACTTGTATGGTCCTCCATGATTTTGAGCGGCGAACAATAGAGGGTGTTTTTGGCTGTCCGGTCACAAATCGCTACGGTTGTGAAGAGGTGAGCCTGATCGCTTGCCAGTGCCCTGAGGGCAACATGCACTGCAACTCGGACACCCTTGTGGTTGAAATCATTCGAGATGGCAAACCTGTTCCCCCCGGTGAGCCAGGAGCGATCGTAGTTACCGATTTAACAAACTACGGTATGCCATTTATCCGTTATAAGGTGGGTGATGTGGGGAGCCTTTCGGTAAAGCGAGATTGTCCCTGCGGGTGTACGTATCCGATTATGGGTTCTCTTGAGGGGCGGGTAGCTGATTATGTGGTCACTCCTGAAGGAAACTATATCTCTGGGATATCCCTGACTGAAAATTTTGCTATGCATTTGCCAGGCATTAAGCAGATGCAAATTGTACAGAATAAAATAGACTCTATCCTTTTTCGCCTCGTCAAAAGTGATTCCTATAACGAACAAACGCTTAAGGATGTCGAGATGCTGGCACGTGAACGCTTCGGTGTTACAATGCGTTGGGATATCGAATTTGTCGAAACTATACAGTCGGAAACCTCGGGGAAGTATCGTTTTTGCATTTCAAAATTAGAGAGTCCGTTTTAAAGAGGACCGGTTTGGTTGGGCAATTTCCGCCCGTTTTTAATTGGCAAGTTGCTCCGGATCATGCTGCTTTTTCTTGTTGTAATGTTCCGCAGTAGATTTCTTCTGGGAATTTTTTGCCAAGTCCTTGGTGGCGCCGCTGTTTGTTATAAAATCCAAAATAGTTGCGGAGTTCTTTTCTGGCTCCCGCTAACGAATCGTAAGCCTTTGAGGTACAGTGCTGATTTTTAGAAGATTTGAAGACCACGCTGCTAGCATCAACCAAAGAGGTCTATAAAAATTATGCCCGCCCACCCCAAATAAAAGCAACAAAATTAATGTGGCAATGATGGTGAAACCTAACGCTTGAAAAAAAGACCCTGATTCGCCTTTTTCAGCCAAGTTACGATTGGCAACTAGACACCCTCTGACGGTCGACCAGATGAGTCCGAGCAGAAAAAAAGCTCCGCCAATTCCTAACTGACTTATTACCTCTCCATATAGATTGTGGGACTGAAGAGCGACACCATCTATAAACGAGGTGCGATATCCGATAAAATTTTCCTTGCCAGCACCAACGCCAGTGAATGGGTGCTGCTTGAACATCTCCAAACTTGCAAGGAAACCTTCAATTCTTCCCTCGGCAGATTCCTTTGCGTTCGCTGGCCCAGCATCTTCATTCCAAAGTGTCTCTATTCTTCGTTGTTTGTCTTCCGGCATCAGTTGCCAGCCGACGATAATAAAAACAACGAGGAAAACTAGAATAAAGAATTTCTTCAATCCTTTGAAACGAAATACTTGGAGCATGAAGCATAGCAACATTGCGACAAAACCGGTGCGAGAGCCTGTCAACACAATACAAATAGGGGCAAGCACCAAATAGCCATAATAAAGACGTCGGAGGTACTTAGTCTGTTCAAAGCGTGCAAGAAGATAGGCAAAAGGCATTGCCAATGTCAGGCTTGCAGCAAATCCGTTCGGGTTACTGTAGGCGTCTCCGACCCCTATCATTCGTACGATCCCCATCCTCCATTCGTGTCGTCCATTGTGAAACTCCCAAAGAGAGTGAAGCGAGTAAAACAGCATGCTCAAGACAAAAGCCTTCAAGATAAGTTTTAAATCTTCTTTTGTCTCCACAGAGGAAACAAGCAAAATGTAGAGTAAGACTATTTTAGCATATTCAATTCCTGTATCTATTGCACTCGCAGGAGAAAAGGCAAAAGGCGCAAGTATGAAGTGGAGCCCAAGCAGTCCCAGGACCCATTTGTTGGTATTAGCTTTTACTATAATCAATCGACCAGAGAATGCTGCTACAAGTATCATGAATATGGCATAAATGAACTGGATACGTAAATCGTGCAAATAGGAAATAGATTCCCATGGTCGCTCGGTAAGTAAAAAAATATACCAACAGAGTATTATCAATAACGAGTTGGACTTTTTGTCGTAACTAGTTTTGACTGAACCCATGACGTCAGGAGGGCTACTAAACAAATTTTTAGTTGGAATAGGAGGCATATTGGAGTCGTGAAATTAAACTCAAGTTTCTGGAGTTATAGCAGCCCGTTGAAAAAACTTAAATTTCGGAAAACAGCGGCCGCAACCGACAGCCGTATGAAAAGTCCGTCATTTTCAAAAAAGACCTCTGCCTGATCAATATTTCGGGCAGTAGCAGGGCAAAAACAGTGGCAAAAATGGCAAAAATACCCAAAATAAGACGCCGCAGGACATCGGCCATCCCTTTCGGGGTGCCCTGTCCAAAGATTACCCGCATGAGAAGTCCCAAATTGTAGGCAGCGGCATGAATCAGGTAGCGTTTACTGACATTTTCCAGACCGCGAAGCGTCATCCGGGCAAGATTGCCACCTCGCTTGAGCATGGCAAAACTTCGTTCCACAATCTCGGAACGCCGACGGGACAACTGTTTTCCGTGGTCTCCCCGAGTGCGGCGGCGATTGCCGTGAAATTCCCGGCAGGCCTCTTTGTCGCCATGCCAACTTCGTCTCTGTTCGCTCTGCCGCTCCGGAATGTAGGTGGTGATCCCTTTGTCGGCATTGAGTTTCCTGATCAACTCCGCCTTGTGGTATCCTTTGTCGGTAACCACGCACAGCAGTTCCGGCGCTTCGTCACCGAGAACGGCAAGGTTCTCCTCGACTTGTTCCAGCGTCTCCTCGATGCTTGCCGTATCGCCCTGATCAGCCGGATGCACCACGACGCCCAGCATGGCCCCGGTGGCAAGATCGACCGCATGTTCCGCCTTGTAGGCAAGATGGGTCGTGCCATTCTTCATCTTGGCGATACGGGCGTCGGGATCGGTTTCCGATTGCCACTCGCGATTGGAAAGTTTCTTGCCTGTGCGTTTCCTGTCGAAACGGGCAACGTCGGCGGCATCACCTGGCTCTTGACCTGCCTCGCGCATCAACGTTTTGACATAGTCGGTGTAGGAGGAACCGGTATCTTTTCGCGCCAGACGCCGCAGAGAGGCATTGGCTTCAATGGTTGTCGAGTCGACACCAGTCGCGTATGCATCGATCAGCCCGTGTTGATGGACAATGCAGAGGATACGCTGGAAAACCTTGGTGTACAGCTCCAGCGGCAATCGTTGCCGCCAGATGGTGAAACTTGAATGATCCGGCGTTTTTTCGTGAATCTGATAGCCGAGGAACTCCCGCAACGACATCCTGTCACTGCAATGCCAGGCAATGCTGCGTTCGGACTGAAACCCTTCCAGGTAGCCGACAAAGAGCATGCGGAAGTAGACACCTGGAGGAATCGAGGGACGACCTGCTTCCGAGAAAAAGGGGGCACATTCCTGTTCCAGCCAGACGTCAAATCCATCGTCATCAAAAAGACGGTTGAGGCGGGTGTAAAAGGGATGGCCACCGCGTGGGGCCAGGTCGCTATGGGCGATCCAGAGCGGGAGCTGTTTATGTTTTTTGCGTTTACCGATGGCCATGAAGAAAAACCCCTGTTGTGTGATGAGTTGTCACGACATTTTACCCGATCGGCCGATTCATTCAATCTCAATCAATGGCCACAACAGGGTTTTTCAACGGGCTGATAGTCAATTCTGGTGTTCCAATAAAATAATTTCGGGATTACAACCGAACTTCAGTCATTTTCAGAATGTGCCTTTTTTGTTGGAATTTAAATTTTGGCGAACAGGTTCCAACAGGATACGGCATTTATTTTTTCAAATCCCTCAATCCGTGACGGAGTTGCAGTAAAAAGTACCAATGTGACCAATTAACGTGTTGAAATTTATATAAAAATATTGCAATATTCACCTGTTATAAAAACGCACTCAGCAGGTGAAAAAAACATGAAACGCTTTACCTTCGAACAATCTGACGACGAATTTTATACCAGCCACTCCGGATTGGCTCTGGTTGGGTTGTGCATAAACCGTTACAGCGGGTTACCATTGCAGATCAGCAAGAAAATGAAAGGCAACGATGTTGTTTCGCATACTGATATCGTGCGCAGTTTTCTCGGGCTTCTTTGTCTGGGCAAGAGCGATTATGAAGCCATTTCCGCCATGCGAAATGACACCTATTTCCGGCAATCCCTCGGTATTAAAAATGTCCCATCGGCGGAACGGCTGCGGCAGCGTCTCGATGAACATGCCGAATCACTTGAGCGGTTGCCTTCGGGAAAATTTGCGACCAATTCCTTGATCATGTCCTTGGCCGGCTTGGCTTATAACATCTTGCGGTTTATCGGCCAGCTTGGCCTTCTCGGTGATCGCTCACCAGTGCGCCACTCGGCAAAGCGCAGGAGAATTCGTACCGTTATTCAGGAACTCATGTACCGTGCAGCCAGACTGATTGAGACCGGCAGGAAACTGAAGCTGCGGTTCAGCCGCCACTGTTGCGCATTTGACTCGTTTCAGGCCGTTTATAACCGGCTTGCCTTTGGCTAATGCAAGAACAGAAGAGAAATTTGCCGGAAAGTGGCTGAACAGCAGGCCCTGCCGGGAAAATACGCCTAAAAACAGGCAAATATAGCAATTTTTCAAAGAACAACGGGGACGATGTCCCAATTTACCAGCAATATGCTGGCAATATATAAATTTCTGGCGGTCGCGGTGTTGAAATTTTTTCGCGCCCCACAATTTTTAGGGAGAATCCGGGATACCTCACGGATTCAGGAAGTTGTCAAGATACTGTTTTTTGCAATTCTGTTTTTGGTACATTCGCTGGGCAGTCATGTGCAAAGATTTTAGGGGAAAATACCGCTTTTTCTTGCACACTTTACCATTAAATGCTCAATTTTTTCATTGATATTTCAAGTAAATATCTGTTGTTCGAGGAAGCCTCGATTATGCCGTAATCATGTATAATCGGCAGCTTCGAGAGCTGCGCCAAACAAAAAAATGTGCGCCAGGAACCAAATACTGCTTTTATGGGTTATGGCTTTACTGATTCAGGTATCTTCCTGTTTTAATTGTAGGACTGATCTTTAGTTTTACAAGGTACTGGCCATTCGCAGTAGCAGGAAATTTTTTATGGTGATATTCTGTGGGAAGGCCAGCAGACTCATTACCTTGAGTGTCTACTGCTGTTATAATATATTGTGTAGAGCCATCAGGATTTCCAAGCCAATCAATATACCCTGTAAAAACACCAGCGGATATTGAGGCTATCCTGCATTGAATGCTTATTGTTGGAGCGTTGCCATCTTTTGCATATATATTATAATATCGTATCAAAGTTGTATTGCTTGGATTGTAATTGGTGTAGAATTTTGAAACCCCCTTGGGATCATTGGGGTAATTGGCCCACTGAGCACCTATACCTGCCCCGTCTGACAAGCTGATTGCATAGATGTTGCTTAGCGTCCTTGATTCAAGTCCCGAATGTTCAATAGCAGTAACAGCATAGTAATATAATCCGTTCGATGTAGGCGGTGTGTCAGTAATTGTCCAGTAGGGGTTTTGTCCAGCTTTTATGCCACCATTTGCATAATCAAATTTTTCAAACGAGTTTGCTTTTACTGTATCTATCGGAGTCCATGTAGAATTATCAGATGAACGCCAGAGTCTAAAATAATTAGTCTCCCGAGGCGCGGGAGGGGCGTTCGTTTCTTCATCAGGCCAACCTCTATTCGTATACCCTCGTGGTGTTAAAGTATTTAAGCGCCAATCAAACTGTACTGTAACTGTTCCATTACTCGCGGTTACATTTGAGATTTCAGGTGGGTGTGGATAGTAAGCCACCGCCCAGAAAGTATCAGGGGCATCATCTCTGGTTTCAGACGAAAGAGGATTTAAAAACGACGAGACAAAGGAGATCTTGGTCCCATCAGGGCTCTGTGTCGGCCTGGGTAATGTGTTGTAATCTGCACTTATATATGCGGTATCCGGGGAGGTAAACCAGTTATACCTAGAATGCGTAGAGGCTACTGGCCGCCAGGTGTCATTTTCCACAGGAGCAGCATTATGCTTGTAAATAAATATCTGGCGGGTGAGATTGCTTTCTGCTTGTGAGACACCCCACTTTTCATCACTGAAGGCAACCCAATCAGAAAAGGAAGACCAATCAGTGTGTTGAGGGTGATATACACCACTTCTTGATGTAGACACATCGCCGTGAACTTCATACTCATGATTTTTATAATCATAGACATTACCACCACCTGAAACCAATGGTCCGGTGTTATCCGCAAATGCTACATATCTTCCCCATCTATCAAAAGCCGGATGTGACCAGTAACCACCACAATCCCATGGGTCTTGCTTTGTTCCTCCTAGTCGAACATTCTCCGGCCATATCTCACCGAAGGTTGGCGGAGTGCCTTCGGCACCAGTCCATAGCGGCCCACCGTCAGAAGCCGACCCTTGGCTGGCTACTTTAAACCATGCGAAGGTACTTACTGTGGTAGACTCAGGCAAGATCATTGCCCAATCACCATTTCCAGGCAAAAACGCATCGTGAGAAACCCAGGATATTATATACTTACTGGTTGCTATAACAGCACCAGACCCGTCATCTGTGCCACTATATGAGACAGATATCAAGTCCATTGCCTGTGCATTTTTTTCCAACGCAGACTTAACTTGTGCAGCAGTTGAAATTCCTGATTCTACAGCAACTGTTATATCCCCAGAAGCACTAACTGAGATACTTTCGCTACCAGCCGTACCGCCTGCAAGGTACTGCACAGAAACAGCCCCATCAGTAACAACCCCGTTTGCTGTAAAAGTGATGTCGTTATTTTCACCTGTGATCTTCGTGGATATTGCTGAATTGGTGTAATCAGGCATGTATCCATAGTCAGAATCACCAAAAATATTAAAACTCCACCCATCGCTGTCTATCACATTCGAGGCCGGTTCTGGATAAATAACAGCTGGGTAGTACCTTGGAGTTGAGTACCATAAAGGCGTGTAGCCCACCGCCAAAATCTTTTTACCGTCAGCACTAATCAATTTATCAATTTTCGCATTAACATTAAAATCCAACAAGGCTGAAGACGTTGTGCCTATATCACTAACCACAACTTTATATAGCGTGTCTTCGGCAAACCTAGTTTGACCCCCAAGTGTGCTACCAAAAGAGTAATAGACATCGGAAAGTGCCGGAGACCAGTGAAACTTATCGTTGTAAACCCTATTGGGAGCATCGGGAATCATCCTTAGTTTCGTTCCATCGGTATTGACGATCATGTATCGTGGCCTAGCCAATGAGGGGGTATAATTGAAAGTCTGAGTCGGTCGTGTAGATGTGAGGACCATCATCTTGCCATCGGCACTCCAGATGCTGAGTGAGATATCGTTCAAATAGGCGTTCCAATGTTTGGCTCCGGAAGTCATTCTCCAAACTTCTGCTCCTGTTTGAATATCATTATATTGTAGTGTTTCTGGCTGCCATATATAGCTGTTTAATTTGTCCTCAAGAGTTTCATGGGGGTAACTATTTGTAATCTGTCTTGTTTTTCGAGAAAAAATTTCATCTAGATTTTCCTCCACACCAAAAGCGAACTGTGGAATAGCAAAAAAAATCATGGTTAAGTAAACAAGAGATATAATAGTCAATTTTTTGTTAAGCGTTTCCATGTATTGCTCTCCTAACTGGTTTCAAAAAAAGTTTAGGCCTCCGCCTTTTGTGGGTAGATTTATCACTCCCAATAGGTGGTGTATAATATCTCCAAATAAGGAAGTGCTATGGAATCTCGATGCGGGAGTCAAAAACGTAGTCAGTAAGGATCTGTGCATATTTTTTGTATCCCCCCACACGCAATGGCCCCGAAAGAAATAATGCGTCGGATAAGAAGTCGTTCATCGGGCAAATTGTTTGAGGATTTTCCTTATCTGCGCAAAAAGTTATGGGGCGGCATCTATTTCCCTAGTGCCGAGGCCATGCTATGGTGTGCCCTCAACCGTAACGAAAAAGGTAATAGTCACTGATACGAACTGCTTTGTTTGTTTTTCCTTATAATTAGATTAAGGAGTGATGCCCCCGGCCATAAGATTGTCAACCGTTACATCTGAATTTACGTTGCCTCGCGAAAAGTATGGCCCCACATTTAGTCCTTGTAAATAGGTTCCGTCATCTTTGGTGATGCGCAAAATACCATTAACTGATACCGTAATGCGGTTTCCAACCACCACCACCTTCACCGTATATTTTCCAGCAGGATATTTCCCATCGTATAAAGCCAGCCAGGTTACTTGTGAACCAACAAATTTTTCAAGATTGATCCTTCCTGCGCCAAACGACACTCTGTAGCCTGTCTTTGTGGCGGGATTTATTCTGATAGCAAGCCCACCACTGTCTATAAACCCACTATAAACGACATCTGCCTGGATCCAATGATTTGGCGTGGCAAGGGCCGTATTGTGATATGCAATAGTATGACTCCATAACTTGCCATGTGCAACCTCGGCGGAAACCGAAAGAGCGCCAGAGATGGCCGTGTAGTTGGCGCTGGTATCAGTAAGGAATTGATCCATAATTCCACCCGGAACGACTTGTATTTGCTCCATAGCAATGCCGTTCTTGTCATCCGTTACCGTCATTGTGACATCGTAACTCTTTTGCGTATCTGCGTAGGAATGGTTAACATTTGCCCCAAAGGCTATATTCCCATCTCCAAAATTCCATTTATACTCAGTAATACTCCCATCAGAATCATTTGACCCACTGGCATCAAAAGTGAAAGTGTCACCATCCTGGGTGTAATTAATAACAGCAGTAGGCGGCTGATTTATCCCCGCCGCATCTGTAATTTTTACTTCCTTCAGTTTGCCGTCAAATTCGGCCGCGAACGTATGTGCAGGGCCAAAGAGGAGAAAAGACAGGCAGAAGGCGGCTAGAATGGTTTTATTGGTCTGGTTGGTCATATTGGTCGGGTTGGTTTGTTTTGTTTTCATAGGATTTTTTCCTTTATATGTAAGCTATCGGTCTGATACGTCTTATTGGTCTTATTGGTCCAATTCGTCAGATTGGTTGAATTGGTTTAACGAATGGACTCAGTTAAAACGCCGGCAGCCATGACCTTGCCATGAAATAATTTATATTATGTTTTCTTGCATTTTTAGTGCCTGAGAGTATTGGCTCAATTATTCTGGGTGGTTATGTTAATTTTAATGTAATCAGTGCCCCGTAAGATTTTAAGATTCAGCCAATGTTCACAGCTGCCTATTCCATTGAAGTCGGCCACGCAATCCAGTCGAATCCGACCGGGCATGGTTGGTCTGGTTGGTTTTCATGGGAGAGACTCCTATTAAAAAAGTGCCTAAAGTACACTATTTAGTCCGATTGGTTTGATTTGTTGAATTGGTCTCATTGGTTTGTGTTTTTCATATCCTGGAGGATTTTTTTCATAGTTTCGTGCAGCGAGGGCATTTTGCTTTCACAAACATCATAAATTGCTTCAGCGTTAACATCAAAGTAGTGATGGCTGATTATGTCCCGCGGGCCTTTTGCCTTTTTCCAATCAATTTCTGGATAATTTTTCAGCAGCTCATTATGAGTAATTTTGTCAAGATTTTTCAGGCTTTCACCAATTGCTATCAAAAGCATACAGATTGAATCCAGTTTTTCCATGCCTCTCGATGTATCGGTAAAATCGCTAACCGATTTGATCGTTGAGAACCTATCCATAATTGTCTGTATAGCTCGTCGAATTTGTTCAACGATATGAAAAGAAAGCTCTGTGTCATACATATATAGCTTCCTGATCGATTTTCTTTTTTAAATAAGGGTTCATGGTGTTGCGGTAGCTTACTAAATCGACATGTGAGTGAAATCGTTCTTCGAGTTCCTGCTTTATCCCGATCAGTTCAAAGAGGTCTTGTTTTTTCAACTTCACGACAATATCAATATCGCTTACGGGTCCGGACTTATCCCTTGCAAAGGAACCAAAGACTCCTATTGAGTCAATCTGATATTTTTGTTGAAGGGTGTTTTTTTGTTCTTTTAATATGTTAAGAATTTCATTTTTTGTCATGATTTTGTTGGCTTTATTGGTCTTATTGGTCTTATTGGTCTTATTGGTCTTATTGGTCTTATTGGTCTTATTGGTCTTATTGGTCTTATTGGTCTTATTGGTCTTATTGGTCTGGTTGGTCCGATTTGTCTGATTGGTTTAACTGATTGGTTTAATTGGTTCTTTATTAATTTATAGAATTCTGTCCTTAAAATGTTTAGGGTTTCTGTGTAGATGTGCAACAGCTGTAATAATTATTTCTTCGTGTTTATCTACTATATATAATAAAGCATACGGAAAGTTTTTAATGAGACAACGATGTGTTCGTTCGCCAATTTTTACCCATGCTTTAGGAGTGAAACTAATTCGCTCGATTGAGGCATTAATTTCTTGGAAAAAGCGAATGCCCAGACCTGGAAGTTGATGCTCATAATATTTTATCGCTTCGTCCAGTAAAGTGGACCCCTGAGTCAAGACAAAAAAACACAGAGTTTAAGCTGCACATTTGACTTCATCCACAGCTGGACGGCGCTGTCCCGATTTGATCTTTTCTGGTGCTGCCTGTTCAGTTTTCTTTTCTCTGTCTGGGAATCTGTCCACGATCAACGCCCCGCCGTGCTTTGCGAACCGGTACGCAACATCTGGCGTCTTTTGCCCTAGCGCTTTATGAGGGCGCTCTGTGTTGTAAAAGACAAAATATTTGCTCAGGCCCGCAGCCAGGTCACCCATCGATGTATAGTCCTTCAGGTACACATCTTCATATTTCACATTACGCCAGAGACGCTCAACGAAAATGTTGTCGAAGGCGCGACCCCTCCCATCCATACTGATGGTTATTTCTTCCCGTTTCAACACCGAGATAAAGGCGGCGCTGGTGAACTGTGAGCCTTGGTCCGTGTTGAAGATTTCCGGCTTGCCGTAGGTGCGTAAGGCTTCCTCCAGGCAATCGACACAGAATGCTGCATCCATACTGTTGCTGATCTGCCAGCTCAATACCCGTCGTGAGTACCAGTCTATGACCGCTGTCAGGTAGGTGAATCCGCGGGCCAGCCGGATGTAGGTGATATCCGTGCTCCACACCTGGTTTGGCCTGACCACTGGAACACCACGCAGCAGATAGGGATACACCTTGTGCTCGGGACACGGTTTACTGGTATTCGGCCCGGGCGCCATACCTGCCAGGCCCATTCCCCGCATCAGACCTTGTATCCGTTTTCGATTCACGGCATAGCCTGCTGTTTCGAGAAAGATCACCATCCGGCGACTGCCGTAAAACGGGTGACGGGTGTATTCCTCGTCGATCAGACGACTGAACAGCAGACTATCCTCCTTGACAGGCCTGGACTTCTGCTGCGCGTAAAGCGTCGCACGAGAGACCCCGGCCAGAATGCATTGCCGACTCACGGAAATCACCCCTTCTTTGGCTATCCAGCCTCGTCGTGTCATTACCGGCTGATCCCGGACTTTTTTTTAAGCCAGTCCAGTTCTACCTTCAGCTTTCCAATCTCACTGAACAGCAGCTCCGGCTCTTGGTGCCCGGCAATCGGCTTGGGGCCTCTTTTGCCTTCAAACAAGGTCTTGGCTTGCTCCTGGATCTCTTTCTTCCAGTGCCCAACCGTAATGGGATGGACGCCATACTCTTGCCCGATCTCATTGATTGTTTTTTGCCCCCTCAGTGCCTCCAAGCCAACCTTTGCCTTGAACTCCGGAGTGTGGACCTTTCTCTTTTTCTTTTCGCTCATCACTTCCTGCTCCTTGATGGTAGCGCATAGCTTAAATTGCTGTCTCAAAACTGGGGTCCACTATACAGTTCAATCGTGGCTGGGGAAAGAAACCTAATCTTCAAGGCGCGTACCTTTTTTTTATTTCCTCCCAATCATTTATTTGGAGCTTTCCATGCTTAAATGCCTCGTATCGTGCTTCAGATTCGACTATCCAACTTTGTTCAATGGAGAGATCTGGTTTGTCAAGACTAAAGAGAATCGCCTCGACCAAGCGAATGCGCTCCACAGGGTTAAGTAAAATTGCTTTTTTTGCTAATTGATCAATAGTCTCCATGGTATTTCCTTTTTGAATTCCTCAGACAACCGCTGGGTTGACTCCGACAAAACCTGCAAGTTTCTCAGCACCGCATCGTGAATTAAGGGAGATGTAAGAAACAGATCAGTATCAATACCGTCTATATATTTTTCTATCCTTTCGAGGCATTCTCGGATGTGGATTTTATAGAGTTTGTCGTCTTTCATAACAATACTGCATCATTGATAATACGATCTTTGATGAACCAGTGCATGCCTTTTTCCGTTACCACATCTACCTTTCTTTTGGTAAGTCTTTCGATTCCATGTTTGATGGCGACAATGTCAAGCAAAGACCAGCTATCTTCAAGTTCAACGAGTAAGTCAATGTCGCTGTCAGGGGTTTCTTTCCCGCGAGCTCATGAGCCAAAAACTTTTAAGGACTTTGCTCCGTTGGCCTTGGCAATTTTTAAAATTTCCAGCCTGTTATTCTGGATTATTGGGCTTATTGTCATTTTGATTAGTTCTATTGGCTCAATTTGTTAACGAAGGGCCTCGGTTGAAACGGCGGTACGCCGGCAACCATGAATCGTTGCCGCGCAGCAATTAGCTCCCTCACCCCAGCCCTCTCCCTGGGGGAGAGGGAGTTATTTAGTTGGCTCTCTTTCCCTGGGGGAAAGGGGCTGACTGTGTCTTTCCGGTATCTCGGTTAGCCATCTTCCCCGATGGAGAGAGGGAAGTGACAGCGATTTCCTTCCCTCACCCCAGCCCTCTCCCTGAGGGAGAGGGGGTTTTCCGGTTGGCTCTCTCTCCTTGGGGGAAAGGGGCTGACTGTGTCTTTCCGGTATCTCGGTTAGCCATCTTCCCCGATGGAGAGAGGGAAGTGGCAGCGATTTCCTTCCCTCACCCCAGCCCTCTCCCTGAGGGAGAGGGAGTTTTTCAGTTGGCTCCCTTTCCCAGAGAGAGGGGGAAAGGGCGGTTAGTATTTAAGGCTGTTTGACAGCTCGCTTTCAATGTCATTTGCATCAATGGTGGTGATGGTGAATTCCATTGATTCGTCAACCTTGGGGATGAAGCAGCTGATATCTCGTGCTGTCGCATCAGCGGTTTCGCAGACCTGGTTGCCGTTCATGTAGATTTTAAATCGTTTGACGGCTGATGAATCAGTGTAGTCCCAGTAAAATGCCGCCAGTTTGTAATTGATCAGCATTTCAGTCGGGACAAAACTCGTTATGTTTATCGGTTTGCTTTCCGTGCCGTTTGTTTTGACATACGTGAACGAAAAACTCAGTAGCTCCGACGTAACCGGGATTGAGAGAGTTAATTCTCTGGCATTCGGGTCGGAGGTTTTACCGACCTGCTCGCCATTCCGGTAAATGCGAAATTCCGTGACGGTTATTGGAAGATTATACTCCCAGGCAATTGTAACCATCATTGTGTCTGGGAGTGTTATTTGCGGCAGGGGTACTTCCGGCGGTGTCGTTGTGTCCTGGGGAGTTACTGTTATGGTAACGGAGCCGGTGGATGAAGCGCCTTTGGAGTCGGTAACCGTATAGGTGAAGGTATCTTCGCCGCTGAAACTCGCTTCCGGTGTATAAATGATGTCGGATCCGGAGATCGAGGTGGTTCCGTGGGTGGAAGGGGATGCCTGCTCAAGGCTCACGGTGTCGCCGTCGATGTCTGAGTCGTTTGCCAGGACGGGAATGGTAACCGGCACGCCGGAGGTGGCTGCGGCAATATCGTTTACCGCTGTCGGTGCATCGTTAGCTGCTGTGATTGTCACGCTGACGGTTGCGCTTTTGGATACTGTTCCGTCGCTTACGGTAACAGTAAAGCTGTCGGAGCCATTTTGGTCGGCGTGTGGCGTATAGGTGAATGCGCCGGTGCCGCTGTTGGTGATGACTGCCGTGCCCAGGGAGCCGTTGGTGCCGATGGTGAAGGCGAGCGGGTCATTGTCCGGGTCGGTTGCGGCAACACCGGAAGAAACCGGGGTGTCTTCCGGCGTGGTGAGAGAGCTCGATGTAACAACCGGCTGGTCATTCACTGCGGCGATATTCACGGTCGTGGTGCCGATGTTTGAATAAGTTACACCGTCATAGGCCACAAAGGTAAAGGTGTCCGTGCCGTTTGCATCCGCTGTCGGAGTGTAGGTGAAAGCGCCGGTGCTGCTGTTGGTGATGACGGCTTTTCCTTTGCTGCCGTTGACCGCGATGGTAAAGGAAAGTGCGTCGTCATCCGCGTCGGAGGCCCTCAGGGTGCCGGTGGCGGCAGTGTCTTCGTTGGTGTTGATTGTTGTGGCGAGCGCAACCGGCGGCGTGTTGCCGAGGACGGTTATGGCGGATGTGGTTGAGGTTGTGTTGCCGTCGTTGTCGGTCACGGACAGGGTGACTGTGTAGATGCCGCCGATGGAGAAGGTGTGGGTTGCGGCGGAGGTGCTTGCCGTGTCGCCGTCGCCGAAATCCCAATGGTAACTCGTGATGCTGCCGTCGGCATCGGTTGAACTGCCGCCGTTGAAGAAAACGGCGAAAGGTGCGTCTCCCTCAAGGGAAACGGATTCCGGTTCCGGTGAATAGGTGAGTTGCTCCGAGAAGAGGCTTTCATTGCCGTCTGTGTCAACCGCTTTGACGGCAAAGGCCATGGGGCGGTTTTCAAGATAGGTCAGGCAGCTCACCTGTGTCGCATTCGGGTCAATGGTTTCGCAGATGAAGCTGTTGTTCTGGTAGAGACGGAAGGCGGTGACCGTGGAGGTGTCGTTATATTCCCAGTCGGCGGTGATCTTGTGTTGGCTGGTGCCGATGGAGATAACGGCAACGGGCGGTTCGTTCTGGGCGGGTGTTTCCGCCACGGTGATGCTGGTTTGAGCGGTTTTTGCGGCGTTGTCGTCGTCTGTTACCGTCAGGGTGACGGTGTAGGTGCCGGCCGCGGCATATTCATGGTCGGCAGAGGCGCCGGTTGCGGTGGTTCCATCGCCGAAGTTCCAGGAATAGCTGACGATCGTTCCGTCCGTGTCCGCTGAGCCGTCCGCGTTGAACTGATAAGACGAGGCGGAAACGGCAACGGCATTGATGACTGCCGTCGGCAGCTGATTGGTGGGTTCAATGGTTGGCGTGGTATCACTGACAATGATGGTCGTGGTTGCTGTTGCGGTGGCGCCGCCGTTGTCCGTCACCGTCAGGGCGGCGCTGTAGGTGCCGGGGAGGTCGAAAGTGTGGCCGGCAACCATGCCGGTTCCGGTGTCGCCGTCGCCGAAATCCCATTCGTAGGCAACCAGTGAACCGTCAAAGTCTGATGAGGCGGAAGCGTCAAATGAAACCTGCAGGGGAACCTGGCCCGTGGTAACACTGGTGGTGAAAGAGGGGGTGGGGACGTAGTTGCCGAATTCGTCGATCGTGGGCGGAACCAGGGTGAAAGGGGCGGAATGAGGTGTTTCTCCGTCCGCTCCTATTGCGGTCATGGTGAAGCTGATGGGGTCGACGCCGATAAAGGTGTCGCACTCCACCACAAGATTTGTGGTGTCAAAGCTTTCACAGAGGAGGATTCCTTCCTGGTACAGCCGGTATGACGTTGCCGTTCCGCCGTATTCCCATTCGATGTGGACCGTTTTCAGGGTGGCGGCAAAGGCGTGGACCGGATGTCCGGCGATAAGCAGTGCCGAGAGGAAAAGGGCAAGATGGCGTTGGAGAGATTTCATTCAGGTTGCCTCTTTGTTAATGGCCGATGGTCGTCAGATTGGTCTTATTTGCCGGGAAGGCGGAGTGGCGATTCAACATGATGACCTTGTGTAGATTATATTATTAATAAGTGTAAAGTATCAAGCAGCAATCATGGAAAGACCGGTTGCCGGTTAAAAAAAATATTTCATGTCGTGCGTTGTGCCGGCGTGGTTTTTGTCGAAAAAAGGATGAAAACCAAAGAGAAAAGCCAGCGATTGGATGTTAAAGCAAATTGTGTGCCTGAGTGGCTTTTTTGTGAAAAGCCCTTTGTTCTCAGTGCATTACGTTTTTGTGTCTTTGCGAAGCGCGAATGTTTCCTAAAATGATTTTATGTTGTTTGGCGAGAGGCTGGATTTGTTTAATTTTTTTTAATTGCGGCGGTGGCGCGGTTGCGGACTCAGTGCCAAAAGGGCACATGGCCGTGGTTTTGAAAGGGAGCGGGGGAAATTTCGGCATCAATCATGGGCGCTGTTTTCTTTTGATCCCGGCGAATAGGTGAGCCCTTGCGACAGGAGGCTCACCTTGCCTTTTTTGTCGACGGCTTTCATGGCAAAAGTCATGGGACCGTTTTCAAGGGTGGCCAGGCAGCTTATTTGCGTTGCCTTCGGGTTGGTTGTCTGGCAGACAAAGCGGTTGTTGTAGTAAAGCCGAAAGGCTTTGATATTTGTTCTGTTGTTGTAGTCCCATGCGACGGTTACTTTGTGTCGCGTTGTTTTGGGGGGAATGATGGGTGCCGCATCTTTTTTCTGCGGTAATGTAATGGTTGTTTTGACGCTGGTTCGGGCCCGTGCTGTTGCGCCTTCATCGTCTTGGGTTATGAGCGCAATGATATGGGTGCCTGGCTTGGTGAATTTATGTTCGGCGTAAGGGCCTTGCGCGGTTGAGCCGTCGCCGAAATTCCAGGAATAGCCAACGATCACTCCGTCCGCATCCTCTGAGTCGTATGCGTGAAACTGATAGGAAGAGGAAGAGGTGGGGGTGACGCTGATTTTTGCTGTCGGCGGCTTATTGGCGGGATAGGTGGTTCGCCTGGTTTCCTTTACCGTGATTGAGGCGCTTGCCGTGGCCGTGGCTGCTTCATTGTCCGTCACCGTCAGGGTGATGGTGTGGGTGCCGGGGTGATAAAATGTATGGCTCGCGGTTTTGCCGCTTCCCACGTGGCCGTCGCCGAAATCCCATTCGTAGTCAATCAGCGAGCCGTCCCGGTCTGATGAGGCCGAGGCGTTAAGTGTTACCTGCAAGGGGGTTTGGCCTGTCGTGACATTTGTCTTGAATGAGGCCGTCGGGGTGCTGTTGCCGAATTCGTCGCGTGCGGGTGGCGCGAGAGTGAACGGGGCTGAATGCGGCGTTTCGCCGTAACGGCCCACGGCGGTCATGGTGAAGGTGGTGGGACCATCAGCGATGAACGCTTCGCAGTCCATGGCCAGGGTTTTTGTGTCACGGCTTTCGCAAAGGAGGGAGCCTTCCTGGTAGAGTCGGAATGAATCCGCCGTGCCGCCGTATTCCCATTCGACATGAATGGTTTTCGGAGCGGCTGCCGCAAGATGATTCGGTTGTGCAACGGTGAGCAGGGTTGCAAGGAAAAGGGGCAAATAGCGTTGTACGGGTTTCATTCAAATTGACTCTTTCTTGCCGCGAGCGGCTATGGGGATTGATCCGCTTTGCGGTGAAAGAAAAAGCAGATCGATCCGGTGTTCTCGATATTGTTTTTAATGAGTGCTTCTTGTCAAATTTCCATAGCCCTCCCTGGCCCTCTGTCAAAGGGAAAGGCGAGCGCTACACATGTTCGGCGGGGGCTCAATGTGTATCCTTTTTATGTTGCAAAAGGCGCATTGGGGTGTGCGTTGACAAAAGATGGAAGCGCTCGATGATCTAGCAAAATGCATGCCTTGCCGGGCGTTTTTTGTGGAAGAATGTATTGGTGCCGCAGGGGAGTTGCGCGTGTGCGTGGCGGAGTTAGTTTTGTTTGAATTTTCGGATTAAAGCGGGGATGAGGCCAAAGAGTCCGGTGCTGAACAAAGCAAGGGTTGAAGGAAGGGGGGTGGGGTGCGCGGTGATTTCGAATTTTAAATCCTGGTACGAGGAGGTCTGATCAAAAGAGCCGTTAAAGGCGAGATACATGTCTCCACCGCAGTAATGGTCGGTGGAATCCTTTATATGGCGGACGAGCCAGTCATTGGTGTCGTTGTAAATGGCAAAGGAATACATCATGCCGGAGGTGAAGGTGTATGCGCTGATGTCGATGGTGAGCCGCCCGTCCGGCGTCAGTGTGGAAAGGTCGATGTCCGTCCAGGTGGCGGGTGCTTGGGAGAATGTTGTTCCCGTGAAAAGGGAAAAGGACACCGTTGTGTCGGTATAGTTTGCGGTCGAGGGATAGAGAAAGACGCCGATGGAATCATAACTCGTTCCTGTTGCGGTAAATGTCTGGCCGATGCCGTTGATGGTGCGTCCGTAATTCCCATCCAGTTGGGAAATGGTGGTTGCGGAAGCAATTCCCGTCCAGGCAAGCAGGGAGAAGAGGGCTATAAAGAGGCTGTTCTTGCTCATTTTTATTTTTGTCAATCCATTGGAGTGAAAAAGCCAGTTGATTTTTGATAACTGATTACAGATTGGAAAGCAAGAAAAATGTCGGGCTGACGGGCGAGGGCACCGGCTCTGAATCCCCTCTCCCCAAGGGAGAGTGCCGGGCGGCTCCTCTGCGCTCAGCAAGGCGTTCTGAAGCTCCCTCTCCCTATGGGAGAGGGCCGGGTGGCTCCTCTGTGCCCATCAAGGCGTTCTGAATTCCCCTCTCTCCATGGGAGAGTGCCGGGTGACTCCTCTGCGCTCAGCAAGGCGTTCTGAAGCTCCCTCTCCCTATGGGAGAGGGCCGGGGTGAGGGTTCTACCGCTTCCGGGAGGGAATGTCGGTATCGATAGCCCAGGTGAGCCATTCGTACTGCTTTTCAGAAAAGCTTGATCTTTTTCTTTCTATAAAGGATTTGAGATCCTGGGTGTTGCTGAATGCCACTTTGTAAAAACCTTCGGCATAGGCGGCATGCCCCATGAGAGAAATGGATTTGTCCTCCACGCCAAGCATCAGATCATGGTTTTTGTAGGTGGTGACATTGGCGGAGGTGGTGATTGTCCCTTGTTTTTCAATCTTATAGGCGGTGTAGGAAATATAGCCGGTAGCGCAGATTCCGATGATCAGGGCAAAACCCACGATTCGTATCAGGGTCGGTGAAAGCGGAGAATTGATCAGATCCTTCACCCCGTAAGGGATGTGTTTCATGATCCCGATATTAATTTTTTCCTGATGGGCGAGAAACGGTTTCACCGCCTTGCCGATATACTGCTCAATATCGCGGATTGCTTCATCATCCGAAGGGTCCAGCATTGCCAGCTTGACCACATGGCTGTTCTCCAGGGCAAAAGGGATGACCGAATATCTGGAGCATAAATAACGCGGCAGAATCGACTTGGCTTCATTGCGAAATTCCTTATCGATATCGACAATCGGGATATTGATGTGCTCGGAGAGGACATCTTGGAGCTGGTCACTGGTCAGGACACCCATGAGAATGAGGATGTAGCCGAGACGCCGGTTGCCGCCTACCTGGATGCGCAGCGCTTCCCTGATTTGTTCCTCGGTTGCAAGCCCTTTCTCAATTAACACCTGTCCCAGTTGTTTTGTCGCGGCCATGGTGCAGACTCCCTTTCAATCTCTTCTGGCATGAAAAAAACGAAGATGGTGCGCATATGAATGATATATTTATATGCTATGGATATCTTGTGTAAATTGTCAAGCAAATCACAAAAAGGGGGATAAAAAAGTGACGGGTTTTTGTCGTAAAACGGCGACAACAGGCAGGAGGTGATGGGGCTACGAAGCGCAAAAAAATCCTGCACGGCTTTGCGATGTTTGTCGCTATCCGCAGACACATGACGGCGAGCCCTGCACCCTCTGCGCGGAGAAAGAAAGAAGCGGCGGGAAGAAGGGCCGGTTTTAGCGGCGAAGGGCAATTTGTTATTGATTATTACTTTGCAGTTTTCGGGCCAGCTCATAAGGCGGTTGCATCCGGTTATGTTCACGGGAAAGGCGGGATGTTTCAGGAAGGATGATTTGGGTGACGAAGCGTTGGAAATTGTCTTTTGAAAGGAATTGATGGGTTTTGTCTTTTTTCTGCGACAAATGCTGAGTTGCGCTTGGCCCCTCACCCCGGCCCTCTCCCCGGGGGAGAGGGTGCGCACGCCGGAGGGTGAGTCGGCGGGCTGAGGATTTTTTTTCTGTGGTGGATGGTGGTTTTAGGGTCTTTCTCCTTCTCCCCCGGGGAGAGAGTGCGTCCGTTGGAGGGTGAGGCTGCGTCCGCTAGAGATCCGGGAGGCCTTTCTCCCTCTCCCCCGTGGGGAGAGGGTCGGGGTGAGGGGCAGTGTTGAATCCACGAAAGCACAGAAACGAATCAATGAAAAGAATTGAAGATCTCTGTGCTCTCGTAGGGTGTGGGAAATTACAGTTCGACCAATGTGCGGATCTGTTCCAGCATCTTGTCGCCGATGCCTTTTACATTTTTCAGGTCGTCAATGGATTTGAAATTGCCATGCTCGGTGCGGTAATCAACGATGGCCTGTGCTTTTGCCGTGCCGATTCCGGGCAGGCCTTCAAGCGTCTTGACGTCGGCGGTATTGATGTTGACGGCAGCCAGAGAGGATGCTGCGAAGAAAAACAACATGAACAGGGTAAGCAGTAATTTTTTCATAGGTTCCTCCTTTTGGTTGAAGTGTGCCACTTGGTGGCGGTAGATATTAAAAAATATTCTGCGGGGAGGAAGTTTGATTTTCAATACGGCAAATTGTCGCATTTGTTTTTTGGGGGGAAATGGAGAGCCCCTCACCCCATCCCTCTCCCTGGGGGAGAGGGTGCGCATGCCGGCGGGTTAGTTAGGACTGGCCCCTCACCCCGGCCCTCTCCCCGGGGGAGAGGGAGCGTACGTCGTCGGGTTAGGGGTGGTTGCTGGCCCCTCACCCCGGCCCTCTCCCTGAGGGAGAGGGTGCGTCCGTTGGTGGTTTTAGGGTTTTTCTCCCTCTCCCCCGTGGGGAGAGGGTTGGGGTGAGGGGCGATCAGCCCCTTGCATTAATTCTTCGTAAATTCTTTGTAAAACAGCTGTCGGCTCCGTAAGCATTTCGTTGTTCCAGAAGCGAATAACCCTGTACCCTTGCGCCTCGAGGAATTTGGTTCTGGTCTCATCGTACGCAATGGCTTCCGAGTGTTGACCGCCGTCCAGCTCAATCAGCAGCTTGCGGGACAAGCAGGCGAAATCAACAATGTACGGTCCAATAGGCCACTGACGTCGGAATTTACAGCCCGCGATCTGACGGTTTCTCAGGGAGCTCCACAGCAATTTTTCTGCTTCTGTTTGGTTTTTTCGGAGATTTCGAGCGCGATTTTTCATTGACGCCCCTCACCCCAGCCCTCTCCCTGGGGGAGAGGGTGCATACGCCGGAGGGTGGTTTAGGGCTGTTCCCTCAGCCCGGCCCTCACCTTGGGGCAGAGGGGGTGACATGCCTGAGGCTGATGCAGATGGCTGCAACTTCATCTCCGCAGGGTGGTGAAGGCAAAATCAATACTCAACCGGAAGTTCCTTGACCAGCGAACGGGTGAAGACCGGGCCGTCCTTGCAGACAAGAGTCGGGCCGACGTTGCAGTGGCAGCAGACGCCGACGCCGCATTTCATCCGGTTTTCCAGGGAGAGGTAGACCTGGTCATCGGTCCAGCCGATTTTTTCCAGGGGCGGCATGGTAAACTTGATCATGATGGGCGGACCGCAGATCAGCGCCACGCTGTTTTCCGGCGACGGCGCAACCTGCCCGGCAATGGTGGGAACAAAACCGACCAGCCCCTCCCAGCCCGGCGCTTCGCGGTCAACCGTGACATGGAGGTCAATATCGCCCCGTTTGGCCCAGTCCGCCATTTCGTTGCGATAGAGCAGCATGCCCGGCGTCCGGGCGCCGTAAATAAAGGTGATCTTGCCGTAATCCTGCCGATGGGCCAGCAGGTAGAGAAGGGTGGCCCGCAGGGTGGTAACGGCAAATCCGCCGGCAATGATGACGATGTTTTTCCCCTTCATGTCGCTGTTCACCGGAAACCCGTTGCCGAGCGGGCCGCGAACCCCCATTCGTGCCCCTTTGTGCATCTGGTGCAGGGCGGTGGTCACCTTGCCGGCCCGGTTCACGGTAAAGAGCAGACGACCTTCCTCGGTGGGAGACGAGGCGATGCCGATGGGGATTTCGCCCTGACCGGCCAGGGAAAGCATGGCAAACTGGCCGGGGACATGTTGCCAGGCCTCTTGGTGCGCCTCGTTTTCCAGCACCAGCGTAAAGGTTTTCAGGTTGCCGTCTTCCGTTTCAACCACGATGTCGTCGATGCGGGCAGGGCAGGGTAAATAGGATATCATATCTTACTCCACCGTCAGGAGGTCGTTCATGACCTCGCGTATATCAATGTTAACCGGACAATCCTGGACGCATCTGCCGCAGCCGACGCAGGAAAAGGGGCCGAAGCGGTCCGGAAAATATTTCAGTTTGTGCAGAAAGCGGTTGCGGGTGCGCTGTATCTTTTTGCCGCGCGGATTATGGCCGGAGGTGTGCAGGCTGTAGAGCGGGAACATGCAGGAGTCCCAGTGTCTGATGCGGCGGCCGATCCCCCGCCCAACTTCATCCTGGATGTCGAAACAGTAACAGGTGGGGCAGATGAAGGTGCAGGCCCCGCAGTTGATGCATGATTCACCGAGCGCATGCCAGAAAGGGGCTTCGTACAGTTTGTGCAGATCCCGTGACCTGAGGGCGTCGAGTTGGGCGCCGTCTCCCCGCGGGCTGTCGGCTCTTTGGGTTGCAAGTGCTGCGATATCCTGTTCCGACGCCGGGGTGAGATTGCGGCCGTCGAGCAGTTTTTCTCCTGCCGGGGTCAGGGCCTCAACAAGAAATTCGCCGTCAATCGTGCTGACGGCGATGTCCAGCCCTTCGGTTCCCATGGGCGATCCCCCGACCTGATGACAGAAACAGGTGGAGCACATGACGTTGCAGGTAAAACCGACCAGCATGGTGCGCGCCATGTTGGCCTGGTAGAAGGGGTCTTCCCGGAAGGGCAGGTTGTTTAACTCGACGCTGCGGGCATCACAGGGGCGGATGCCGACGATGATCTGTTTTTCGCTGTGTTGCTCCGGCTCCTTCATCAGGGCTTTTTCCGGATCATCGTTTTTCAGGCTGTAGGTCTGCATGGTTTCCGGTTGGGGAAACAAAAATGTTTTTACCGACGTTTTGGCAGGCCCCACCGGCAGGGCAAAAGAAAATCGGCCGGAAAGACGTTCCCAGCCGGGGGCGCCATCCGTTGCCCTGGCCGCCGGTTTCCCGGCTGCTGGACAATAAACCTCTGTCTGTTGCGTCCATGACTGAATCAGTGCGTCAAGTTCAGCTTCTGCTAATCTGAAAACCTTCACGATTACTTCTCCTCCTTGCCGGCCGCGGATTCGGTGACAATGAATTTCTGCGGGTCATCGATCCTGTAGGTGGTCAGCGGCAGCGGCGAGTCGGGCGACATCCCCGCCTCAAATCCATACAGGTTCAAGACATCCTTGTTCAGCTTTTTGGTCAGCATCCGCATGTTGATACCCATGGGGCAGACGGTTTCGCAGGTGCCGCAGTCCGTGCAGCGACCGGCGCAGTGATAGGCGCGGAGAATATGAAAGAGGCCGGTATCCGTGGCATCAATGCTTTTCCCGACCCATTGCGGCTTGGCGTCATCGACAAAACAGGTGGGGCAATAGCAGAGGGGGCAGGCATTGCGGCAGGCATAGCAGCGGATGCAATCGGCGAATTCAGAGCTGAACCAGGCCCAGCGGTCGTCGCATGATTTCTCTTCAATGTCGTCAACCTGCTTGAACGGGTTGGGGTTTTTTCTTTCCGGGGCCGGTGCGCCGATGCGGATATCGACAATTATCGGGTCGGGATGGGTACAGGTCCGGCAGTTGTTCCGCACCACGCTCCAGCGATTGATTTTTTCTTCAAAATCAGACCCTTTGACGATCAGGTCATGGTCGCCTTCCGCAACGGCAAGAATATCCCTGCCGGGGAAAAGCGATTCAACCTTCCGTCTGCTCACCATGCCCCGGCTGCCGACGCCCATGACAACAACCCGATCGCGCTCTACCTGGTGTTCCCGGATCTGCACGGCAATGTTACGCGACCAGCAGCCGGTGGCAAGCACCGCCACCCTGGGCAGCGGTCCTTCCGGCTTCGGGTCGCGGGGGCCGCGCGGCGGCTCAACGGATTTGAGGGCTTCCGGCAGATAGGTGGCCAGGTTGAGCACGCAGAAGGTGTTCCAGACCAGTTTTCCGCAATCCTCCGGGCGGCGGATGACCGTGGGACGCACCGTCATCGGCAGGCTGCCCGACGTGAAACCGAGCACGGCGGCGACCGTCTTTTCTTCAAGCAGTTTTTTTGCCTGGGTTCTGATTTCTTCTGTCAGCTGTTCATTGATTGTCGGCATAAAACGAAGTTCCAAGTTCAGGGTTTCCCGTTTTCGGTGGAGCGGCGACCCGGTGCCGCCCTGTTTGTCGGCATACGAATGCCGACCTGCGCTGCTTTAGCGTTGCACCGCGCTTTCCGCGGCCTGGCGGCCGCCGATTTTTTTGACCAGCCGGTCGGCCGGACCCAATGCCTTGACCTTTTCCGTCACGGTTCTCACTATCTCGGCAAACTGCTCGCCTTCTGATGCCGATACCCAGGAAAAGTTCACCCGGCCCGCCTCGATGCCGACAAAGTCGAGCAGATTGTTCAACAGGGCAAAGCGGCGGCGGGCGAAGTAATTGCCGCTGATGTAATGGCAGTCGCCGGGATGGCAACCTGAGACCAGGATACCGTCCGCCCCTGATTTGATGGCGGAAAGGATCATGTTGGCGCTGACCCGGCCGGAACAGGGCACCCTGACGATTCTGATATTGGGCGGATACTGAAAACGGCTCACCCCGGCCAGATCCGCACCGGCATAACTGCACCAGTTACACAGGAAGGCGATGATTTTCGGTTCCCATTCTTTCGCGTGACTTGAGTTCATGAAAAATCCTTTACGGCAAAGAATTTCACCACAGAGGGCGCAGAGAGTTCATTATAAAAAAATCTCTTTGTTTTCTGTGATTCACATTTATCTACCAAGTGTCAAAAGCCGCATCCACCGCGGCCATGATCTGTTCATTGCCCACATTCTTCAGGGTCACCGCGTCGGAACGGCAGCCGGCGACACAGGCCCCGCAGCCCTTGCACATGCCGGTGGTGACCACGGAGATATTGTTGTCGTCGAGACTCACCGCATTGTAGGCGCAGACTTCGACACAAACTCCGCAGCCGGTGCACTTGGCGGGATTCACCACGGCGGTGACGCTTTCCGCCGGCACCGCGTCGTGGGCAAGGATAATGGATGCCCGTGATGCCGCGGCCTTGGCCTGGGACAGGGATTCTTCCATGGCTTTCGGGTAGTGGCAGAGTCCGGCGAGAAAGACGCCTTCGGTGGCAAAATCGACCGGCCGCAGTTTCATGTGCGCTTCCAGCAGGAAGCCCTGGCTGTCGACGGCGCATTTGAAGAATTTGGCAATATTGCCGGTCTGCCGGCGGGGCAGAATGGCGGTGGCCAGCACCAGCATGTCAGGCTGGATGGTGATGTCGGCGTCAATGATCGGATCGTGCCCCGTGATGAGGAGGCGACCGTCCGCTTCCGTCACCTGTGGGATATGATCCAGGTCATAGCGGATAAAGATAATGCCTTTTTCCCTGGCCTCCTGGTAGAGCCGTTCCCTGCAGCCATAGGTGCGGATATCCCGGTAGAACATGAAGATGTCCATCTCCGGGTTCAGTTCCTTGAGCTTCACCGCCGAATCGATGGCGTGGGTACAGCAGACCCGGCTGCAGTAAGGCCGTTCCGGGATGCGCGAGCCGACGCAGTGGAAAAAGACCGCCTGGCCCATATCTTTCAAGGAAGCGTCCTGGCCGATGAATTTCTTGTCCAGTTCGAGCAGGGTATGCACCCCGGGATTTTTGCCGTGCAGAAACCGCCATTCCCCTTCCGGTTTATAGGGCTCGCCGCCCACGGCCAGCACCGCCACGCCATGGTCGAAAGTGCGGCCGTCGGTGAAGGTAGTGGTGAATTTGCCGACTGAACCGACAACGTCCCGCACCTCGCAGTTGTACTTGACCTCGATTTTCGGGTGGTTGTTCACCTTGTCGGCAAGTTCGTTGATAAAGGGCGGAAACTCCTCGCCCTTCCAGTTGCGGAACACCTGGCGGCCGTTGCCGCCCAGCATGTCGCTTCGTTCAACCAGGGTGACGGGATAGTTCTGTTCGGCAAAGGAAAGGGCCGCCGTCATACCGCTGACCCCGCCGCCGATAACCAGCGCTGCCTTGGTGACCGGCACGGTGTTGTAGGGCAGGGCGCCTTCGCCGCGCACGCGGGACACGGCCATGCGCACCAGATCCTTGGCCTTGGCCGTGGCCTTGGCCGGGTCATTCCGGTGCACCCAGGAATCCTGGTCGCGAATGTTGGCCATTTCAAAAAGGAATTTGTTCAGCCCCGCGTCGCGCAGGGTTTCCTGGAACAGGGGTTCGTGGGTACGGGGCGAGCAGGAAGCGACCACCACCCGGTTCAGATCATGTTTTTTTATGATCGCCACCATCTGGGTGATGGTGTCCTGGGAGCAGGTGAACAGATTGGCTTGGGAAAAAACCACATCCGGCAGGGTCTGCGCGTAACTGGAAACCTGAGCGACATCGACGACGCTTGCGATGTTGACGCCGCAGTGGCAGACAAAGACGCCGATCCTGGGCGGTTGCGAATAGATGTTTTTTTCCGCCGGGTACTCTTTTTTCCTGGTTTCCGTCCAGCGATAGGGGGCCAGCATGAGACCGGCCTCCATGGCGGCGGCGCTGGCGTCCATCACCGACTGGGGAATGTCCTTGGGTTCCGCGACGGCGCCGCAGGCATAAACGCCGGGCTTGCTGGTGGCAACCGGATTGAAGCTGTCGGTTTTGATGAAGTTGTCGGCGTCAAGCTCGATCCCCAGTTTCCCGGCAAGCGCGATTGTGGCCGGGCTGGCCTCGAGACCGGTGGAAAGAACCACCAGGTCGAATTTTTCGAAGTTGACCCTGCCCTGTTCGTCGACGTAACGGATTTTCAGATTCCCCTCCTCGTCGGCGGGAATCACCGAATGGACCCTGGCCCGCAGAAAGCGGACGCCTTGCTCCCTGGCCCGGTTGTAATAGCTTTCAAAGCCCTTGCCGTGGGTGCGCATGTCCATGAAGAAGATGGAGGATTCGAAGTCTCCGTGGGCATGCTCCTTGGCCATCACCGCCTGTTTAATGGCAAACATGCAGCATACCGAGGAGCAGTATGGGTGGCAGGCGCGATTGATATCCCGGGAGCCGACGCATTGCAGCCAGGCGATTTTTTTCGGTTGCCTGCCGTCCGAGGGGCGTTCCATGTGGCCCATGCAGGGGCCGGAGGGACTGAGCAGCCGCTCGAATTCCATGGAGGTAACCACGTTCGGCAAGCGGCCGTAGCCGGTGAAGTCGAGTTTGTTCGGGAAGAAACGGGAAAAACCGAGGGCCAGCACCACGGAGCCCACTTCCAAGACGTGTTCCCTGGGCTGGTCGTCGAAATTAATCGCCCCGGCCGGACACTTCTTGGCGCAAATGCCGCAGCGTCCAGGTTTCTTGAGCCAGATGCAGTGGTCGGGGTCAATGGCGTATTTGAGCGGCACGGCCTGGGGATAGCTGAGAAAGGCGGCCTTACGGTTGCCGATGCCCATGTTGAATTCGTTGGGCACCTTTTTCGGGCATTTTTCCGCGCACAGGCCGCAGGCAATGCATTTGTCCGGATCAACGTAGCGGGGGCGCCGGTGGACAACAGCCGTGAAATTGCCGGGCTCGCCCTGGAGGGAAACCAGCTCGGCAAGGGTAAGCAGATTGATGTTGAGGTGTCTGCCGCATTCGACGAGCTTGGGTGAGAGAATGCAGGCGGAGCAGTCGTTGGTGGGGAACGTCTTGTCGAGCTGGGACATTCTGCCGCCGATTGCCGTGGTTTTTTCCACCAGATGGACGAGAAAGCCGCTGTCTGCCAGATCAAGCGCCGCCTGAACCCCGGCAATGCCGCCGCCGACAACTAAAACCGATCCTTTGGCCATTTTTCTTTCCTGTGTGTAATGTTCCAGCGTTTGAACGATCAAGCGATTAGAGCGTTCAAGCGTTCAAGTGTGTCAACGTTTAAGCGTTTCTTTATCTCACCAGCGCCTTGACAATCCAGTTCCACAGATGGGTGGTCTGCCATTTGCCGCCGTAATGGGCCGCCAGGTCTTTTACCTGGGTGTGGCAGTTGTGGCATGGGGTAATGACCACGTCCGCGTCGGTGGCATGGAGTTGCTCGAATTTCATTCTGCCGTGCTTGCGCCGGTTGTCGGTGAAACCGGCCTGGATGGCACCGCCGCCGCCGCCGCAGCAGTAATTGTTGGACTTGTTGGGCCAGACATCGACGAAGTTTTCCTCGCCGCAGACCTGCTTGACGACAAAGCGCAGATCATCGGCCACCGGATCGCCAAGTCCCTGGCGCACCAGTTTGCACGGATCCTGCACGGTGAATTTCAGGCCTTCGGTGTTCCAGGAGGAGTCAACCTTGAGACGGCCTTCCCGGATCCACTGGGCATAGAGACTGATGATGCTGACGACTTCGAAGTTGTGGGGAATTTTGAATCGTTTCAACCCTTCCAGGGTTGAGTAAAGCATGTGGCCTCACTCGGTGTTTATATATGTGGGACAGCCCAGCGCATCCACCGTTTCCGCCTGTTTGCGGGTGACGAATTCCCAGTCTTTCGGGTCGCCGCTGAACAGGCAGTAGTTGGCCCCGTCCCACCATTCCGATGAATAGGTCCAGTCAATACCCACGGCATGGAGGATCTTCCACAGGAAAACCATTTCCTCCGGTTCCACCGTGGGTTCCTTGGCATTCTGGTTCAGGTAGAACCGGGCACCGACCTTGTCCATGGGCGCCTGGAGATCGGCCCATTCCGGCTCGGTTGCATGCACCTCTTCCAGCATGTCGCCCACCACCCAGACAAAGTCGGCGTTGGGGATGCCGGTGGAGTTGCTTTGCTTCTGCAGATCGCATGACTTCTGCAGATTTTTCGGGCGCTCTTCAATCGGCCGCATTCCCTTCAGGGCATAGACAAAGCGTCCGACATGGATGCCCATGGGACAGGCGTATTCGCAGCGCTGGCAGATGGAGCAGGTGTAAAGCCAGTTCGTTTTTTTCAGGACATCATCCTGGCCGAGGATGAGATAACGGATGAATTTACGCGGGTCCATGCCTTCAATGTCGCTGGCCGGGCAGCCGCTGGCGCAGAGGCCGCAGGTGAGGCAGTAGTCGAGTTTTGCATCCGGCATTGATTGCCGGAACTGTTTTTTCAACTCCGCCCGCAGGGGGGAAAGGTCGATTTCTGTCATAGCACACCGCAGTTTGAGAATTTAAAATTGGCAGAATCAGGTGTGAGACTTATAAAATGCGACTTTTCTTATAACAGCTTCTCAAATAATTGCAAATAATTCGGCATAATTTTCTGTTTCCCGGATAGGTTTGTTCGTTTGCTGATATCGGCGTTTTCGGCGTGATGTGGATATTCGCATGTAGAAGAGGGATGTTTTTGCGCATCTCGCCGGAATAGCGAAATTATAATCAATGCGGGCAGCGAAAAAAATTGGTTGCGCTGTTGGTTTGCAGTATAGTAGCCTAGTTTTTCTTCGGCCTTGACAAACAAATACTTTCGAGGTATTCGCTGTAAGTTTTTTAATAAACTTGCTGGACGCTGGACTCGTGTTCCGCAGGCAGCAGGCCGACCAATCAGTTTTCATTCGAAGGAGTTACAGATGTGCCGGTTAGCGTTAAAAACCGCCAGTGAGCCGTTTTCTCCCTTTACCGTGCTTCAGGCCATGGAGGCCATGCAGGAAGGATATGACGGCAGCGGTTTGGGGCTCCTGTTGCGGGGGCTGCAATTTACTGATTACAGCTACAGGAAGGGCGATCCGGTTCTTTCCGGCATCGCGCACACGGAGAGCGCCCTGCACCGTCTTAATGTCTTCATGCAGGACCGCGGTTTCGCGCTCAAGTATGATCATGAGTTCGAGGCGGACCTCAGCAAGGTTGAATCAAAGGACAGATTCAAATATCTCCTGCGGGTGTACAAGAATCCGACGGCCTGGGAAACCTTGAGCGAGGAGCAGCTTGAGCACGAGATGATGATGGTCCGGCTGGCGCTGCGCAAGGACGGCGAGGACAACGGCGGCGATCTCACGATTTTTTCCTTCTGGCCGGATGTGGCCATGATCAAGGAAGTCGGCTGGCCGCTGGGCGTCGGCCAGGCTCTGGGACTGGACAGCCACCGCATCAAGTCGCGGATCTGCATGGCCCAGGGTCGGCAGAACACCAACTGGGGCATCAATCTCTACGCCTGCCATCCCTTTTTTATCCAGGGCATCGCCACCATGACCAATGGTGAGAACACGGCCTTTATCCCCATCAAGGACTGGTTGACCGGCAAGGGTTTCCCCGGCTATATGGGGTATCAGTCGGACAGCGAGGTGTTTGCCCATATCCTCCATTATGTGACCAAGCAGCTGAAGTTGCCGCTTGAGGCATATAAGCATATCATTACCCCGCTTAAAACCGAAGAGATGCTGGTTCATCCCCAGGGCGATTTTCTGCGCGGACTGCGCGACGCCTGCCGGCGGCTCATCATCGACGGCCCCAACGCGGTGATCGGCTCCCTGCCGGATGAAACCTGCCTGCTGGTGATGGATGCCAAGAAGATGCGTCCGGCCACCATCGGCGGCAAGCCCGGCGAATGGGCCATTGCCTCGGAGATGTGCGGCGTTGACGCCATGATTCCCGACCGCGATCAATCCCTTGATTTTCAACCCATGCGGCAACATACGATTATTGTTCCTCCAGATCGACAGGAGTTTAAGATATGGTCTCAATTCAGTCAATTCCCTCTACCCCAAGCAGCTTAACCACCGGGGATCTGCCCTGGGTCATTGAGCACAGGGAAGACAGATGCACCCTCTGCGGCCGCTGTACCGCGGTTTGTCCGGTTAATGCCATCAAGTTGACCTACATGCGGCAGCGCATGCCGAAGCTCGTCCTGACTTCCAGCGAGCGCGGCAGCTCCTACCGCACTTTTGTCGGTATCCGCCAGCGGACCGAGGTGGCAAACCGTTGTATCGGCTGCGGCACCTGCGCCATGGTCTGCCCGAATTCGGCCATCAAACCGTTGCCGAACAGCATGACCGACCGCTACCGTTTTCAGAACACCCAGGGCGGCGAACCGGTCAAGCGCGGCGGGCGGCGCAACGACCCCAATCCCGGCCTGCTCGACCAGCTTATTTTCACCCGCATTTCCATGCTCACCGATCCGGCCCTGGATGCCGGCCGCCATGAGTTTTATCTCAACACCCTGCTCGGCCGGGTGCTGCCGCCCGAGGAATATGTGCGCCGGAAACTGGCCGGCGAGTGGATTCCGCCGGTGCGGGAGATCTTCCCCTTTATCATCGGTTCCATGAGCTTCGGCGCCCTGTCGCCCAATATGTGGCTCGGCCTGCTGCAGGGTGTCGCCTACTGCAACGAGGTGCTCGGCATCCCGGTGGTCATGGCCACCGGCGAGGGCGGCTGCCCTCCCTGGGTGCTGAAGAGCCCATTCCTCAAATATATCATTCTGCAGATCGCCTCCGGGTATTTCGGCTGGGATGAGATCATCCGCGCCATTCCCGACATGCAGTGCGACCCGGCCGCCATTGAGATCAAGTACGGCCAGGGGGCAAAACCGGGTGACGGCGGCCTGCTGATGTGGTTCAAGGTGAGCAAGCTCATCGCCCGCCTGCGCGGCGTGCCGGAAGGGGTTGACCTGCCTTCGCCGCCGGTGCATCAGACCCTTTACTCCATTGAGGAATCGGTGATGAAGATGATCCAGACCATGTCCATGGCCTGGAATTTCCGGGTACCGGTTTATCCGAAGATATCGGGTTCCAATTCGGCAAAATCGGTGCTGAACAACCTGGTGCGCAACCCGTATGCCGCGGGCCTGCTGATCGACGGCATCGACGGCGGCACCGGCGCGGCCTACAATGTCAGCATGGATCACATGGGGCACCCCATTGCCTCCAATGTGCGGGACTGTTATCTCGACCTGTGCGCCCAGGGCAAGCAGAACGAGATCCCGATTTTTGCCGCGGGCGGCGTCGGCAAGACCGGCAACGTCACCCAGAACGGCATGGGCCTCATCATGCTCGGCGCCAGCGGCGTGCACATGGGCAAATTCATCATGCAGTCAGCGGCGGGTTGCCTCGGCAGCGAGCAGAACCGCTGCAACGTCTGCAACATCGGACTTTGCCCCAAGGGCATCACCAGCCAGAATCCGAAGCTCTACCGTCGGCTTGACCCGGATCAGGTGGCCCAGCGCGTGGTCGATACCTTCATGTCGATCCGCACCGAGATGAAAAAGATCATGGCACCGCTCGGCCGCTCGCAGAGCCTGCCCATCGGCATGTCCGACGCCCTCGGCATCAGTGACGAGGCGGCGGCGAAAAGATTGAAGATTACTTATATCTGTTAAACAAAACAGGAATCAGGAGTCAGAAGACAGGAGTCGGGAACAGCATCTTTTCCGCAACCATGTCTGTTCACCTGAAAAGATAAGAACACGGGAACAGGGGAATTTTTCCCGTTCCTCCCGGAGGAAACGGCAGTGACAGAAGCAATTACCATCAAAGGGTTGGATGAGAACGGCAACCGCATCAGTTCCAAGGATTTTGAAGAACAGGTGCAGGCGGCTTTTCAAAAGTCGAAAAAGCTCATCCTGGAAACATATGGTCAGCATAATGTCGGCGGGCGGCTCAATCCGGCCGGCGCTTCCCTGGCGATTCAGGTCAAGGGCCCGGCCGGCCAGCGACTGGGGTGCATGGGCATGCCCGGCACCACCATTACCTGTCTGGGATCGGCCTCCGATGATGTGGGCTACCTGAACATCGGCGCGGACATTGTCGTGCACGGCGACGCCACCAACGGCGTTTGCAACGCCATGGCCCAGGGCCGGGTGATGATCGGCGGCTCCATCGGTTCCCGCGGCCTGACCATGACCAAGTGGAATCCGGAATACCAGCGTCCTGAACTTTGGGTGCTCGGTTCCGTGGGTGATACCTTTGCTGAATTCAACTGCGGGGGTATAGCCGTGGTTTGCGGGGTCAGCGCCAAGACGCCGGAAAACGTCCTCGGCTACCGGCCCTGCGTCGGCATGGTCGGCGGCTGGATATACTATCGCGGTCTGACCGATCAATCATATTCCCGATCCAATGTGCAGGCCCTGCTGCCGGATGATGCGCAGTGGCAGTGGCTGATGGAACGGATGCCCGGGTATCTGGCGGCAATCGGACGCAGTGATCTGCTCGCGTCCCTTTCCGTGCGGGAAGAATGGAAGATGCTGGTCACCATACCTCCCCAGGATCGGGCCTTGATGTTCTCCGGGCCCATGCCCATGCATGAGTTCCGCAAAAACATCTGGGACAGGGCATTCGGCGGTGATCCGATCCGTGATCTTGCTCCCGGACTTGATCGTTCTCCCATCGGACTTATTGAAACCGGAGATCTCCGGCGCCGCAAACCTTTCTGGGCCAACCAGGAATCAGCCGCGCCCTGTGCCTATTACTGTCCGGTGCATATCCCCACCATCGACCGTCTGCGTCTGATGCGGGAGGGCCGGGAGAAGGAAGCCTACGAACTGGTGCTGGAATATACTCCCTTCCCCGCCTCGGTTTGCGGGTCCATCTGCCCCAACCTCTGCATGCAGAGCTGTTCGCGGCAGATGGTGGATAAAAGTATTGATGTGGCCATGCTCGGCCGCGCCTGTCGCGACTTTCCCGCCCCACCGGTGGCTGATTCGCTCGGCAAGAAGGTTGCCATCATCGGCGGCGGCCCGGCAGGGATGAATGCCGCCTGGCAGCTCGCCCTGCGCGGCGTTGAGGCCCATATTTTCGAACGGGACGATAAGCTGGGCGGCAAACTGGCCCAGGTTATTCCCTGGGAGAGACTGCCCAAGGCGATCTGGGATTCGGAATTGAACCGCTTCATGAACACCCCGAATATCAATGTTCATTTCGGGGTCAACATGACCAAGGATAAATTTGCCGAACTGAAGAATGAATTTGACTACGTGATTGTCGCGGTCGGTACCCATGAACCGCGCCGCATCCCTTTTCCCGGCCATGAGCGGGTGCTGACGGCGCTTGATTTCCTCAAGGCCGGCAAAAGCGACAAGCCGCCCAAGGTGGGCAAGCAGGTGGTCATTATCGGTGCCGGCAACGTCGGTTGCGATGTGGCCTGTGAGTGTTACCGCCTCGGCGCGCAGGAGGTGACCCTGGTTGATATCCAGAAACCCCTGGCTTTCGGCAAGGAAAGAAAGGCGGCCGAGGCCTTGGGCGCCAAGTTCAAATGGCCGGTGACCACCAAGGAAGTGACGGCTGACGGACTGATCGATGCGGCGGATGAGCTGATTCCGGCCCAGACGGTCATTATCTCCATCGGCGACGTTCCTGCTCTTAATTTTCTGCCCGAGAGCGTGGAAGTGGTAACCGTGGGCGGAGCCGGCTGGATCAAGACCAACGAGGCGTGCCGCACCTCGGACCCGAAGATTTACGCGGTCGGCGACGTGGAAAGGCCCGGTCTTGCCACCAATGCCCTCGGGCACGGCAAGAATGCCGCCCATGCCATCATCGCGGAAATCAAAGGGGAGGAGTGGAAGCCATACACGAAACAGGTGGTCAATATCACCAACCTGACGCCGGCCCACTACGAGCCGGAAACTTGCCCGGGACAATATTCAGACATACACGAAGCGGACCGCTGCATGAGCTGCGGCAGCTGCCGTGATTGCCACATGTGTGAAACCATCTGTCCCACCGGCGCCATTTCCCGGGAGCAGCTTTCCGAGGATAAAAAAGATTTCCGCTATGTGTCGGATGATGACCGGTGCATCGCCTGCGGTTTTTGTGCCAACACCTGTCCCTGTGGTGTCTGGCTGATGCGGCCCCTGTAATATTCCGTCTCCGGGCCCCATTACCACGACACGCTGAACAGCATGTTGTGGTGGGGCTTTTCATCTTTGTGAACTCGTGCGCGGCCTTCGGGATCTTTCCGCCGAAGGCCGCGGATCTCCAGCCGTCCTTGCTTGCCTTGCCGGGTGTTTTTCCGGAACCGCCTCTTCTTTCATTTCCAGCCTTGACCTGCAAAAAAATATTCTGTTGCCGGCATGAACACCCTGCCGCGGCGGCGGATGTTTTGGCTGATCAGGAAATCATCGACCGAATAGGTAATCTGATCATGAATGAGGTTCCTTCTCCTTCCTTGCTTTCAACCGAGATGATACCCTTGTGGCTGCGCACCGTCTTCAGCGCAAAGGTGAGGCCAAAGCCGGGGCCGTAGGTTTTTGAAGTGAAAAAAGGGTCGTAGATGTTTTTTATCTTGTCCTTGCCGATGCCTTTGCCGGTGTCTGTTATCTGGATCTCAAAATAGCCTTCGTTGACCCCGGTGGTAAGGGTGAGAATGCGTTTTTTCGCGCCATCCATGGCTTCGATGGCATTTTCGATGATGTGGGCAATGGTCATGGTGATATTTTCCTGGTCGGCACAGATCAGGGGCGGATTTTCCATGAAATGGGTGTCAAGGGTGATTTCTTTCGTTTCCATTTCGTGCCGGTAGGTGCTGACGGCATTGCTCACTATTTCATTGATATTGGAAGATTCCCGGTAACAGAGGGTGGCGCTTTTCAGGGAAATCAGTTTGTGCACCATTTTTTCAAGCACTTCCACATTCTGCAGGATGACATCCATGTATTGGCGGTTTTTGCTGTCTTCCGGCAGATTTTTTCTCACCCGCCGCGCAAATCCTCCTATGGCGACCAAGGGGTTGCGTACTTCGTGGGAAACTTCATCAAGGAAGTGATCAAGGGCGGTGAATTTCTCCTGTTCCGCCATTTCATCGCTTTCAATTTTCTTGGCGAGCAATGACCGCACCCTTGCTTCCAGTTCCTTGAAATCAAAAGGCTTGGTGATGTAATCATCAGCGCCGATATCGAGACCTTTCACCTTGTCCGGCACATTGCTTTTGGCGGTAAGCATGATGATCGGGATGTGTTTGACGGATTCATCTTTGCTCAGGGCTTGGCAGACCTCATACCCGTCCATCTTCGGCATCATGACGTCGAGAATGATGATATCCGGGGTAAACGCATGTATTTTTTCCAGTCCCTGCATGCCGTCATATGCTTCATCGGTGTCATATCCCTGGGCGCGGAATCGTTTGCGCAGCAGTTCAACGGTGTCCAGGTTGTCGTCAATGATGAGTATTTTTTCCTTGGCGGTCATGGCTGATTTGGCGGAAAGTCCGTCAGGAGCCGTTTGATCAGTCCGGCAAATTCCCTGACATTGATCGGTTTGGTGATATAGTCGAGGCAGCCGAGGGAAAGCGCCCGCTCCCTGTCTTGCGGCAGGGCATGAGCGGTTAAGGCGACGATCTTGATGTCGCGCAGTTCTTCGTCTTTTTTTACCCGATGGGTCAGTTCCAGGCCGTCGATCTTGGGCATGGAAATGTCCATGAGCACGAGATCCGGTTTTTCCTTGATGATTTTATGGAGGGCATCTTCCCCGTCAACCGCTTCAAACAGGCGGTAGCCGTCTTTTGCCAGTATCTTTCGTACCAGTTCACGGCTGTCTTGATTGTCGTCAACGATCAGGATCTTTTTCCTGATCCCTGCATCTGATTCACCTGTTTTTTCCGACCCCGATTCACGGGGCAGGGTTTCCGGCACAGCCGGCGGCTTTTTCTTTACCGGGTAATGAATGTTGTATTTTTTCATTTTGCGCCAGAGGGTTGTCTTTTCAATGCCGAGATGCTCGGCTGTTTTCCCTCTGTTGCCGTTGAACATGCGCAGGGCGGCGGATATCGTTGCCGCTTCGGCGGTTGACAGCGGTTGGGCTGCCTCGGGTGGATGGCCGACGTCGGAGTCTGTCGGAATTGACTCCCTGATCCCTTCCGGCAGGCACTCGGGATCGATGGAGTTTCCCTGACAGAGAACAAAGCAGTATTCGATGATGTTTTCCAGTTCACGGATATTGCCCGGATAATCGTAGCTCATGAGAATATTGAGGACTTTGGGGGAAACGGATTCAATGTTCTTCTGCTGCAATGCATTGAATTTATCGATAAAATGCTGGGTCAAAAGAGGAATGTCCTCTTTTCGCTCGGAAAGAGGCGGAAGGGTGATTTTTATGACATTGAGTCGGAAAAACAGATCCTCGCGGAAAGCTCCTTTGTCAATCTGCTCTTTGATGTTTTTATTGGTGGCGGCAATAACCCGGACATCGGCTTTCAGGGTTTCGGTGCCTCCCAGCGGCTCGTACTCTTTTTCCTGCAGGACGCGCAACAGCTTCAACTGCAGCGCGGGCGAAATATCCCCTATTTCATCGAGAAAAATCGTTCCCTTTTCCGCCAGGGCAAAACGGCCGAGCTTGTCGCTGTTTGCGCCGGTAAATGCCCCTTTCTTGTAGCCGAATAATTCCGATTCAAGCAGGGTGTCGGGAAGGGCCGCACAGTTCAGGGCGACGAATTTGCCTTGCCGTTTTGCCAGGGTGTGTATTGCCTTGGCAAAGAGTTCCTTACCCGACCCGCTGGGGCCTTCAATCAAAACGGTGCTGTCGCTGGCCGCAATGCTGGGGAGCGTGGAGAAAATTTTCTGGATCTTCTCGTTTTTGCTGATGATATTATGAAAACAGTATTTTCCCGATATCGCCTGGCGCAATCGCACGATGGCAGAGATATCCCGGAATGTTTCCACTCCGCCGACGATTTCCAGTTTGTCGTTGTGCAGTACGGAGGTGCAAACGGTGATCTGGACATCGTCCCCGTCAATGTCCTTGATGGTAACCATCTGGTTGCAGACATCCCGGCCGGTCTCCATCGATTTTTTCAAGGCGCAGTGGTCTTTGCAGATGTCGGCGCGGAAGACATGATAGCATTTCATGCCGATCGCTTCGTTTCGTTTGAACCCGGTGATATTTTCGGCGGAGCGGTTAAAGGAGGTGATGTTGAAATGACGATCAACGGTAAAGGCGCCATGGACGATGGATTCGAGGATGGCTTCACTGAATGAAACACCTTTGTGCACCATCTTCTTGGGATCCGGGCAATATGTCGCCTTGATATCCTTGATGGGGCCGCGGTCTTTCTCCCGGCGCCTGGCGTGGCCGGCGTTTTGCGGCGCGGTGTTTTTTTCGTCCTTTTTCATGGGGTGACCGGCGGACGAATTTGGAAAATCCATTTCATGGTTTCTCTGTCCCTTTTTTTTCTGGGGGAAGGCAAATTGGGCCATGGAAAATACCTGTTATTCGCTCACGCTTCAGTTGAGAGGGAACGAAGCCGCCGGCAAGGGGGGAGCCGGCTGATCATGAATGGACGTTACCCGGTATCATGATGTCGAATCAACCATTATTTGAAATATTACCTTATGTGTAAAATTTGTGCAATATTCGCTGGATATGTTTGGGAAACAGTGTGGATTGGCGGGGAAGGAGGAAAATGCGGCAGAAAAAATTCGGGCAATGGCGGGCATCTGGTCATGGCGCGGTTTCACTCAACGCCGATGTGTGGTCGTGCAGGGAAACCGCCGTTCGGCTTGATGTTTTCAGGAACTGCCGGACGGCCTGTTTGCGCCGGGGATTGGGATGTTGTCCAGAATAAATTTTTCGAGCTTTTCCAGTTGCCGATCGGAAAGTTGCTCGAAGACGACGACCCGTTTTCTGATATGCAATTTATGGAAGGAGGATTGACGGAGGATTGTATCGTAAACGGTTCGGAAGGGAAGCTCCACCAGATAGTCATCCTCGCGCGAGAAAAGGGTCCCGTGCGCGGACCCGCCATTACGTGGACGATCCTTCTCGACATAAGTAAATGCGGCGCCTCCAATACCGATCTCAATGATCTTGCCGAAATCTTCATGGAGAACAAAGAGATCGTTTACGGCCTTGAAGCGGGGAAACTTTCTTCTGTTTTTTTGTCCGTTTATGTGCGTCATCAATTTTTCTCCGTGCATCGCGGCGTCTCCGGAGACGCCGCGATGCAAATCAGGGGAACAAACAAGCACATGCGCCATCGTGTGCCGGGGACTTAATGATGTTCCTCGTAACCGGTAAACATGGCCTTGAAATGAGCAAGCGGCGTATGTCCTAAAGTCGCGAGATAGCAATGCACCAGGATGAAGGAGCTGAAGATGAAAAACAGGGCCACGTGGATGGTGTCGATAACCTTGATCCCGCCCAGCATGTTGATGTAATTGGCATACCCCTTCACCTTCCAGAGAAACACGCCGGATATCATCTGCGCCGGCAGAAGAAGCAGCATGATGACAAGATAGGCATTCTGCTGGGGGGCATTGAATTTGTTTTGCGGGGTCATGGAATGCGGATTGGGGGCGCCCTTGAAGAAACCATACCCGTAGTAGGTCATCTGGGTTATGGACTTGGCGACAAAGGTCCGCAGATTCGGGATATAAATTTTAACCTTGCCGGAACCGACATAGTAGCCAAGCCAGAGGAAATAATTGATAATGACGGCGAACCCGACATAATTGTGGATGGTTATCGCATCCCGGAGGGGCATCCAGGTCAAGATATCGGCATAGCGGATTTGAAAACCGGTAATGATCAGGACGACAAAGCCGGCGGCATTAATCCAATGCCAGATGCGGACCGGTGCCGGATGGACATATATAAGTTTTTCGTTACTCATGAGTTGATCCTCCTCGTTTTTTTCAGCTTCTTCTCAGGGAGATATTTTTCGTCAATTTTGGCTGTTCAGTGATCATTTTTTCGACGGGCCGACATTGTTGCAATCCGCATGATAAAATGGAGCAGGACAACCCCGGCTCCGCCGGCAATCAGCAGAAATCCTATCATGTCAAGCATCTTCACCCTGGTGCCGGTCATCAGGTAAAAGTGGTTCAGGTTGTAACTGCCGAGAACCTGTCGGTCCACCTCATAGCGGTCCACCGAGCCGTCTTCCCGAATAAGCGGCAGAAAGACCGCATTGAAGTATGGTGAATCCTCGATATGGCACTTCTCACACGTTTTTTCCGCCATTCCCCTTTTTACCTGATGGGCTTCAGGTTTTAAATCAGCGACCAGTTCCGCATGAAAACTGGCATGGATGTTTTTTTGTCGGAGCATGAGAATCAGGGTGTCGAATTCATCCTGGTTGATGATGTTGTCCTTGTTTGTGTCGATCATGGGCATGAATTGGTCATACTCGATCCCGAGGATTTTGATGATTTCCGCACCCTTGGAAAGTTTGTTGGTGAGGAGATCGACAAAAGTGAGGTTGATCTGCTGGGACACGTCCGGGGCATGGCAGACGATGCATTCAACAAAGGCAAAGTGTGATTCCCGGGCAGGCAGCCATTCGTGGTATTGGTATGGGTTATGGCATTTCAGGCAGTAACTGTTTTCCCGTTCCGCCAGCAGCGCTGCCTCCATCGGCATGACATCATGATAGCCGTGACAGGCATAACAGGTCATGGTGATGCCTTTTTTCAGTATTTCCATGTGGACGCTGTTCTTGAAGGCGTTTCCCTCTTCCTCGTGACAGTTGGCGCAGCAGACGGGCTCCAGGTATGCCTTGTGGGGGAGTTCCTCGTCAAAGTTGAGTTCTTCAATGTCAGAGTGACAATCAACGCAGGTGATGCCGTTCTGATGATGAACGGAGCGGTTGAAGGCTTCTTCGTCAACGTACAGGCCGACCGTGATTTCGCTTCGTAAAATGTTGTCCGTGCTTTCCTTGGACAGTGATGAGTCGCTGTGGCATTCCATGCATTCGGAGTTTTCAATTGCAAGGGCGGCAGAGGAGCCGACACCGCAGGCGAAAACAACTGACAAGCCATAACGGAGGAATAATTTCGTCATTTTCTTCATGGTCTTTTCATCTCCAATTGACGTGGCCCGGTGAACAGATAACGCAAACATCAGCAGCGTGGTGGGCGTTTTGGTCACGGGTATCTGTTCCCTGGCCTTGGTAAAAAGTGTTCGATCTTTTTCAACAACAGTTCACGTGAGAAACATCGTATGCATTTGTTGAGAGTATTTGCATCTTATGTGCCATTTTCTTATTTTATGTTTTTTGATTCTTATCGGCGTGTTACGTGGCCGTTGCCGTCGGGCCGCCAAGGCAGGGTTGCATTTCTGCAACCATTCGGCAGATACAGAGGTGCAAGATTGCAACCCTGCGGCAACCTGTCCGGGCAAGAAAAAACAGTTTTTTTCATTGAACAGGGCGGATCAGGGGACGCACGGAAAGGCACATCAGTGCGCGGCCGGGGTTGAAAGATTGTCTTCGGGTGATGACGGGGCGGCAAAAGAAGCAGCGGGGGAGGTGGAATTTCATGGAGAATCGACAGGTGAAAAGCCGGATAAACCAGTGGTTGAGAGGCCCTTGCCAAGGCCCTTGAATATGGATTCATAGTGCTGTATGAACTCAGGCCACCCGACGGGGGGGGAGACAACTTTTCCGCCGAGACGTTTTCGTTGTCCGATTGCCTGGTGCCATTGCGGCTGTATCACCATTCTGAATATTTTTTGGCGACCGGAAATGACAACCGAGAGGTTGCCGGGATTTTGAGCAAATTTTTCCGGTATATCGATGAGTCCTATGCCGGAACGGGATATATTGCAGGCCAGTCCGGTGCATAAGTCAATGCCGTTTGAGGCATCAGCGGATATCCCGGCGATGCGGAATCGGGGGTGGAGTCTTTTGTCAATGGGGTCGCTTTCTTGTATTATCAACTCCCCTTCGCTTGCGTTACGATTTTCTTGTTTGGGTCGAATCGCTGCCGCCCTTGTTGCAAAGGTGATGAACATAGTGGACAGCATGAAGGCAAACGGCAGCAGGATGAAAAATGTAACCGGTAAAAACCACATATAAACGAAGAGTTGTGGTTGATAGAGCATGGGTGTGTCCTGAATGTGGCGGTTTGTCGGGAAGCAGCGGTTGTTTTATCTGCCGGTTATCGCGGAAAACCAGCTCGCGCCCAGTTCGGTGATTCCGCCGAGGTTGAGTATGCCGGCCATCATGCACAAGAGTGCCCAGATGCCGATGAGAGCCGCCATGCCCATGATGAGGGAAAGAACCAAACGATCACTGTCATATCTATCGGTTATGTCCGGGGTTGAACGGCTGAGAGAAGCGGTATCGTCCTGGGGGGAATATTGTGTCTTTGTCATAAATCGTCTCACGTTGTCAATTGTTGTGGTTTTTAGGGTTTGATTTGATCGGCAAAGCGATACCGCCATGTTTGAGATTGGCGGTATCGCGTCGAATCATGCCGTGATGTCATGGGAATCGGCTGTTGCTTAGAGAATTACCCGAACATGCTCTGTTTCGGTGCTTTCTTCTTCCAGTTTCCGATCAATGGCGTAGCCGATCATACCGTAACAGTATGAGAAAAGAACCGCGTTCACCAGATTGATCATAACAAGCTCGGTTGCCGTGATCAGTGCGGTCGGAGCAATGATTCCGCTCCCAACCAGGCAGAAGTAACCGATTGATCCATGGGTAAGATTGGCGATAAGTCCGATAAACCCGAGAACTTTCCCTATTACCGGAATATAGGTGAATTGCAGCAGGCCGAAGCTTACCGGAGCAATTACCAAGCCCGTTGCAATGCCGTTAATCAGCCATCTGTTCCGCATTCTGTAAATTTTTGTCAGTTGAAAACAGGCTAACGGTATGATCGCGAGAAGAATTAGATATTGACTCATGGCGTTCCTCCTCTATTTTTCAATTTAAAAAGTTCTGCTGTTTTTGGGGCCGCGGTCTTGCCGCGGGATCAGGCGTCCCTGATCCCGCCTTTGCCCGCCTCGATTCTCCTTTGTTGCAGGATCGAGGTCGTCTTTACTTCATAGTAAATGCATCTTGTGTGCCAGAAACGCGACTCGTTGGTTTAATGAGTGATATCAAGATATTGCGAGAAGCGGCGACTCATTATCGCGCTGTGTGTGCTTGCGAGTATGCAATGGTGCAACGCAAGAAAGTTTGCAATTTTGCAATGATCGATTTGATGGGCGCAATTCCAGGGTTTTGCCTGGCGATAAACGGCAAATTCCCCGTGGATTATTTGCAGCTGCCGGATGCGGACAGACGGAAACGGCCATCCGTTTGCGGCAGAATGATCCCAAGATGTTTAATCTTGCGAAAAAATGTACTTTTATGAATGCCGAGATCCCGCGCCGCGGCCTTGCGGTTATAATTGTTGCGCTTGAGGGCGGCAATAATTGTCTGCGCCTCTGTTGCCTGCACCGCCTTTTCAATGTCGAATGATTTGAGTGCCGTCACAGGATTTTTTTGTAATTCCGCAGGCAGATGCGCCGGGCAAATAAAGCCTTCGTCGCATTCATTGAACGAGTGAATGATAATGTTTTTCAGTTCGCTGATATTGCCGGGAAAGTCATAAGCCATCAGCAAGGCCATCGTTTCCGGGCTGACACCGTGAACGGATTTGTTTTGTAAAAGATTGGCCCGGCTGAGGATATGATCGGTCAACAGCGGAATATCCTCTTTCCGTTGTCGTAAAGGCGGCAGTTTCAAGGTGATGCAATGAATTTGGCGGGTACGGTCGTCGCGGCTGGTGGCGGCAATGAGGCGCACTCCTCCGATGCCTGATCCGCCGGCATCAGTGGGAATTTCCGTTTTTGCCTCGAGCATGTCCAGGAAACGGCTTTGCCCGGGGGGGGCGATTTCGCTGATATCGTCAAAAAAGAGCGTGCTTCCCGGGGGGAACCAGAGTCGGTTTGCCTGATTATTCCGGGGAGGAGAAATTTCCGGGAAATCGTTCGTGAGCTCTGCAAATGGGAAATCCCCGTGAAGAGCGCCGCATTTTATCGGGATAAAAGGTTTGTCCCGGCGCGGGCTGAAGGTGTGGATGGCGCGCGCTACCATTTCTTTGCCTGTGCCGTTTTCACCCTCAATAAGCACCGGTTTTCCGGCAGCGGCTATTTGCGGTAATATCTTGATTACCCGGCCCATGGCCGGGTTGCGGGTTATCATTTCGCTTACCTGGATCCGGCTTCCGGCATTTTCCGGCAGTTTGGCGATCAGGCTCAGATCTTGAAAGGTTTCCGCGCCGCCGACAATCTCGTTTTCTTTATCGCGTAAAAGCGTGGTGGAGACATTGACCGGAATCTGGTAGCCTTCGGCATTGGTGATGAAGGCATAAAGGTTAAGCGTGGGATTGCCGGTTGCCAGAGTTTTCAACATCGGGCAATCTGTGTCGCACAGACTGGAGCAGAATATTTTCGCGCAGGGCCGGCCAATGGCCTTGCGCCGCGATACGCCGGTGATCGCTTCGGCGGCTCGATTAAATGATGTGATCCGCAGTTGCGTGTCAACCGTGAAAACTCCGTCGGAAATGCTGTCCAGGATGGATTCCGGACGTATTTGCAGTTGTTCGAAGGAATTCGCTGATGGGGATGCATCATAGTCTGCTGCGCGGAAAGTGAGGGATTCGCATCCGTTACAATTCTTTGTTTTTTTAACGGTCACAATTTCGCCCATTTTTTTAAAAAAAGTATGTCGCGCCGGTAATGGCTGGAAAAACCGCAAGAAGGCGTGTAACGGGTGCCGGGCAGTCCTGTGCCGCTTTCTTTGGCTCTGTTCTCGGATATTTCCGGATGACCATGGACCACAATAAAACGAATTACTCTTCTGTGAGCCATGTCTCCATATTTCTAGGGAGCATTTAATGTGCCACCCCTGTCACCCTGCATTTGTTGCTGTTATATCAGTTTGTTAGCGAAGGAGAAGGCTGAGGAGGATGCGGGGATGATTGCGAAATTGCAATCGGTTTGCCGACGAATGGTTCCATTTCTGCAAGGAGAGCGGATTTCCGGAGGGCAGGATTTTTGCCGAAAAGATAGGCGGCGAGTTTGGGAATGCGATTGCCGGCCCTGCGGTGGGTGGTGGTAATTTGTCAGGCGGGTTTGGCGGATTCAGTCGGTTTGGTATTGACGGGGAGTCTGAGCAAAAATGTTGATCCCTGCTGTGCCTTGCTGCTGACGGTAATCTGGCCTTTGTGGTTCTGGATTGTTTTCAGGACAAAGGTCAAGCCCAGTCCCGGACCGTATGTCTTTGAGCTGAAAAAAGGATCGTAGATATTTTTTATCTTTTCTTTGTGGATACCTTTGCCGGTATCCGTAATCTCTATTTCGACATATCCTCCATCCATGCCGGTGGTGATTTCCAGGCGCCGATCTTCTCCTTCCATGGCTTCAATGGCATTTTGAATGACATGAGCGATCGCCTGGGTCATATTATCCCGATCAACCGCAATCTGCGGGATATTTTCCATGAATCGCGTGTTGATTTTGATTTGTTTTTTTTCTATTCGCGCGTGGTGCGTGCTCAAGGCTTTTGCTGTCAATTCGTTGATGTCCGTTGGTTCGATGAAGCTCAAGGTTGCGCTTTTCAGGGTCATCATCTGGTGAACCATTTTTTCCAGCACTTCGACGTTGCGCAAAATAATGTCCATGTACTGGCAGTTCGGACTGCCCTCGGGCAGGCTTTTCCGGACGCGCCGGGCAAAGCCGCCGATGGCCACCAGGGGGTTGCGCACCTCGTGGGAGATTTCATCCACCACATGATCGAGAGCGTGCAGTTTTTCCTGTTCCGCCTGTTGTTTATTCAGGGTTCTCTGGGTGAGAAGCGATCGGACCCGGGCGGCCAGTTCCTTGAAATCAAAGGGCTTTGTGATGTAATCATCCGCGCCGATATCAAAGCCTTTTATTTTATCCGGGATTTCGCTTTTGGCGGTGAGCATGAGTATCGGAATATGCGCCGCGGCACCATTGAGGTTGAGCCTTTTGCAGACTTCATAGCCATCCATATTCGGCATCATGACGTCCAAAATGACAAGGTCCGGTTCGGCAGTATGGAATTTCTCCAGTCCGGTCACTCCGTCGTACGCCTCCTCCGTCTCATAACCCTCGGCCAGGAATCGTTTGCGCAGGAGCTCAACCGTGTCGACATTGTCGTCAATGATTAAAATTTTGCCTTTTGGATTCATGGCATTCGTGCTCATGGTGACGAAGAAAACATGGTGAGTCGAAACAGCGGGGAAGAGATCTTTGCGAGAACTCGTACCCCTGTTCAGTGCAGATCGATTTCCGCATCGCTCAACGCCTGATTTGCGGTGGAAGCGTTGAGGTATTTTCTGATCTGATCGGCAAATTCCCGCACATTGATGGGTTTTGTGATGTAGCCGTTGCAGCCCGCGTCCATGGCGGTGGCTCTGTCGCCCTTCATGGCATGGGCGGTCAGGGCAATGATTGTGGTGTCCTTCTGGTCGCCGGACTTAATCATCCGCGTCAGATCGTAGCCGTTTATTTTCGGCATGGAGATATCCATCAGGACCAGATCAGGCTTTTCCTCGATGATTTTGTGCAGGGCGTCTTCCCCGTCAATTGCCTCAAGCAGCAGATAGTCGTCCTTGCGCAGAATTTTTCTCACCAGTTCACGGCTGTCCTGATTGTCATCAGCAATCAAAATCTTTTTTTTCTCGGCCATTGGTCACCTGCGATCCCCGGGGGGAGAATCATTTGAGCCGTCTTGGCTCACATTTTCTTGATTGTTTTCTTTAATTCTTCAAGCAGGTTTTGTTCCGAAAGGATTCCTTTGTTCAAGGTAACCTGGATTTGTCCGTTCAGGGCATTCATGTCTTCTTCGCTTAAATCCTGGTTGGTAATCAGAACAAGCGGGGTGCTTTTTATCTCCTTTCTGCTTTTGACGAATTCGATCAAGTCAAAACCATGGGCGTCCGGCATGATCAGGTTAAGAACGAGCAAATCCGGCGCAGAGGCCTTAATCGCCTGCATGGCATCGCCGCTGGTTGCCGCGGTTCGCACCTGGTACCCCTCGGCCAGCAGGACGCTTTCCAGGAGCTCACAGGTGTCATGCTCGCTGTCGACAATCAGGATATTTTTAATGTGAGTGAGTTTCTCGATATTTTTCAGTTTGTGCAGCAGGATTTTTTTGTTGATCGGTTTCACCAGATATTCCGCTGCTCCCAGGCTGAATCCTGTTTGTTTTTCGTCAACGATGGAAAGGATGATAACCGGGATATCCTGGGTATCCGGATTTCGTTTCAAATCCTGCAGAACCAGCCAGCCGTTTCTTTCCGGCATCATGATGTCAAGGGTAATGGCCAACGGTTTGATTTTCTTGGCGGTTTCAACGGCCCCCTGGCCGCTTAACAGGCCGACAACGGTGTACTCCGTGCCGATGTTTTTTCGGATCAGCTCTATCACCTCGGGATTGTCGTCAATGGCCATGATGGTTTTTTCCGTGACGGCCTCTTGCTCATGGGCGGCTTGACCGATGCCCTCCAGCAGTGTTTTCGGGTCCTGAAACTTGCATTCTTCAATAACAAGATTTTCGATGATGTCGCAGCCCTTGCAGAAGGCGGCCTTTTCCGGGAATTTGGCAACTTTTACCCCTTTGCAATGAATTCCGGCAATAAGCCAGCAACGGAGCTCCTTGTTGCCGTAAGCCGGGCAGCTTGACTGGCCGCAGTGCTGGAATTCCCAGCACTTGACCGGCTGGCCGCCGTAAATTGGATTTTTGAGAAATATGTCGACCGGTTTGTCAAAATATTCGGCCAGGGTTTCCGCCATCTCCTGTTCGATGATCGGTTCTTCGGTTCTTTCAAGAATTTTTTTCTGGGCCGGCAGGGTAAAATAAAATCTGCTGCCCTTGCCGAATTCACTTTCCGCCCAGATGACGCCGCGATGCAAGACAACCAGGCCCCGGGCTATGCTCAGCCCGAGGCCGGTTCCTTCATACTGCCTGCAGGCGGAAACATTGATCTGGGTAAATTTGTCGAAAAGCTTCTCCATATCCTCCGGCTGGATGCCGATGCCGGTGTCCTCGATGCAGATTTCAACAAAAAGCGGCGTTGTCTCGGCGGCGCCGACCAGGGTTGATGGTTTGACATGGACAATGATGCCGCCCAGGGTGGTGAATTTGATGGCGTTCGAGAGAAGATTGTTGAAGATCTGTCGTACTTTGTCCTTGTCGATATAAACAGGCGGGGTATCTTCGGCAAAATCAAATTTCAGATACAGGTTTTTCGCCTGGATGGCCGGTTGAAAAAAGACGGCCAGATATTCCATGAAGTCCTTGAGCTCCGTTTTGTTGATATCAAGCTCCATTTTGCCCGATTCTATCTTGGACATGTCCAGGATGTCGTTAATCAATTCCAGCAGGTGCTTGGCGTTGTTTTCCACCTTCAGCAGACTTTTTTCCTGCTCGTCGTTTATTTCTCCATCCACCCGGTCCAGCAGGAGATCCGTATAGCCCAGGATGGAGTTCATCGGTGTTCTCAGCTCATGGGACATGTTGGCCAGAAAGGATGATTTCAGGCGGTCGAGTTCCTGCAGTTCTTTGTTTGCCCGTTCAAGCAACAGGGTTTTTGAGCGCAGCATCATGGTGCGTCGCGCCACTTCAAGCTCCATTTCCTTGCTGAAGGAGGCGATTTTGTGATAGAGCTTTTCCAGGTTGTCGAGGGTTGAATTTATGTGCTGCGCTATTTTGTCCATGACGTCATGGCCGTTGGTGCCGGCGGCCCGGACTTTCAGGTTGCCGTTTGACACCTGGGACAGGATGCCGAGCAGGTTTTCCGCCAGGGACTCAAGGTGTTTCCGTTCTTCTTCTTCCTTTTCAGCGATTTTTTTGATGTATACCAGCCGTTCCGCCTCAAGAACAATGGAGATGTCCCTGAATATTTCCACCGCGCCGGTGATGTTGCCGTGCGCGTCCTTTTGGGCGCTGGCGCTGGTGATGATGGGGATTTCCCGTCCTTGCTTATTGAGGATGGTGGTCCTGATGCCGGCCACCCGTTCGCCTGAAACAAGGCATTTTTTCAAAGGGCAGGTGGTGTCGCATATGTCATTCCGGCATATCTCGCTGCGGAAAATGTCGCGGCAGGTCAGTTTGCCGACGGTTTCCTGCTTGCTGTAGCCGGTGATTGATGCACAGGCCTGGTTGATAAAGGTGACCACCATGTTGGTGTCCACGGTGATCAGCGGATCGGCGATGGCCTCCTTCAGGCTGTTGGCATATTCGATCTGATCTTTTATGCTGAGCACCATATAGTTGAAGGAGTTGCTGAGCACGCCGATGGAGTCATCCGAGGTGACCGGCACCGAAACGGACAGATCCCCCTGGGCCAGCTGTTTGGCCTTTGCCGCCAGTTCCGTAACCGGTTTGGTCACCATGCGCGCCAGGAGAAAAGAGATGAAGGCGATCAGCGCGGCGATTCCAATGAGACAGATAATCAGGGTCCGGTTCTGCAATGTTGCAATCGTTGCATAGGTCGCATTGGTGGACTGTCTGACCAGCAGGGCGCCAAGGACTTCTCTGGTTTCGCCGTGGCAGTGGTGGCATTCCGTGTCGTTGGTGATGATGTGCAGGGTGGTGAGGAAATTCTGGCCGTCGGCCTTTTCTTCGAAATATCCGGTTTTCGGCTGGATGGAATGCTCGAGCAGGGAGGAGAGCGCGTCTAGTGTTTCCTGGTTGTCGGTGACAAAGGAAACGTCCCGGCCGATGTAGTCGGCATGGGTGGCAAAGACGATGCGCTGATTGAAGTCACAGATGACGACCTCGGTATTTTCCAGCTCTCCCTCAATGTCGAAGAGCTGTTTTTCGATGGAAGGGCTGTCGCCCACCGCCATGGGATGTTTGATGCCGGCATAGGTCAGGGATTTCATGTCCTGTCCATAGGACATCATTCGTTCGCGACTGTGCTCCCGTTGGTTGACGATGCTGAAAAAAATAACCGTTCCCATGATGCAGGTGACACCGATGGTGATCAGTGTTTTCAGGTCAAGGTGTTTGCGGATGAATCCGGGAGATTTGCTCATATCAGTGCCCTCCCCCATGAATAAGCGGAGTGAACCTGAAAGCCCTCAACCTTTCAGATGTATGGCAGGAATAGCAGACGTTGAGTGTCGGCAGCCTGATAATGGAAGACGGGTCTTTTTTTTCTAAATGAAGCGACCCCGGACCATGGCAGACTTCACAACCGGCATTTTTCAGTTCCGGTGTTTGCTCAACACTGACAAATCCCCCGGGTTTGCCGTATCCTGTGGTATGGCAGGAATAACATTTCTTGAGGTCTTCTTCGCTCAACCCTTTTTTCAGCCGTTCGATACTGCGGTATGAGTTGCTTTTTTTTGCATGCTTGTCGAAATTGTCGTATTCCGTTTCATGGCAGGGTTGGCATTTGAGGGATCCGACATATGTTGCCGAGGGGGGCGGGGTTTGCTGTTCAGCGCCGATTGCCTGGCGGGGAAGGAGAAGCGAGCTGAGTCCAAGGAAAAGCAACAGAAATATCGGTTTGTCAATCTGCGCAAAAATGGAGCAATGCATGGCCAGACACCATTTCCAGGTCACACTTTTTTGCTTTTGCCTGTGGCGAAAAAGAGATGAAAACCAATCCTGCTTCATAAAGACCTTTTGCTAAAAATGGGCGTTAAGGAAGGATGTCGGGCTTGTCGGTGTTGCTGAAATGTTGTGTTTTGACCTCGCCTATGAATGAATAACCATTCATTTTCGTTTTATTCAATAAAAACCTGGAAGAATAGGTATAAATACCATATCGCCCGGCAGTCGTGAAGTAAATGCGGCTTTTTGCCGCATATGATAACGGCTCGTGTTTGTCGGCGGTTATGGACCTTGCTCTTCCATCTGGTTTTTTTGTGCCTTCATCGGGAAAAATTTGTCAAATTCTTCGGAGTTACCCGGATTCTCAAGTTCGCTCAGTTCGGCCAGCTGCTTGCTGATGACCGAAATATCCGCTTCGAGTTTTTCCAGGGAAGCCTGGGAGATCGTCCCGTGCTCCTCGGTTTCAAGTTTGAAAAGCAGCAACCTGTTCAAGAAATTATTGACGATATGATGGACCGTGTGCATGGTAATTTGCAGGGTTTTCAGTCTGGCCTCCCGTAGGGCCAATTCTCGTTTGCTTTTTTCGACCCGTTCAACCCAGTTGACCATGGAGATGGAGACGGTGGTGGCGATCAGCGAGGTGAAGAAAATGGTCATGATGTGTGACTGCCAAATGGTGTAATGGCCTTCAAAAAGGTAGAATTTGCCGATCTGGTAGACGGTCATTAAGGCGGCTGTGGCAAGAAAAGGGAGAAGCACCATCTTAATATATTTCATTGCGTCTCCTTTGGGTGGAAACCGGCCGTGCTGTCGGGTGCCGCCATGCCGACGCCGAACAAAGAAATTTGCCGACCGGGTTAAGTCCAGTATAGCAAAAAAAGGCGGCGGGGTGAAAAATAAAAAAAGGGGAGGCGGAATCTGCTAAAGTCGAACTGTTAGGGTTTTGTTCCGACCGCAAGCTGTTCAGGATGGAGCAGGACAACCGCGATCGACCATCGTTTCCTGCCGGAGTCCGCACCGGCGGTCTCGATGGAATAGTCGGAGAGACTTTTCTGCAGCGGCGCCAGATTTATGGAAGGATAAGAGATGCCCTTGGAAAAACCGCTCAGTCCGCAGACATGGGCCGCGCCGTCGATAATGGTAGGGACTCCATAGGTGCGGCAGTTGATTGGACGGGCATGATAGCAACTGCATTCTCCGCCGTCGTTTAAGAGTGGGCAGCGGATGCGGGCCAAGGAGGGATCGGCGTGATCGCGAAAAATCTTTTGCCATTGCCTTTCCGCCCGGCGGCACCTGTCAAGAATGACTTTCCGCGTTGCCGGCGGAACGGCCCGAAACATGTGCAGCAGGTAGGATGCCTCGATGAAGGAGAGATCAAAGACCGCGTTGCAGCAGTCGGCACATCCTTTGCGGCAGGTTACTTCCCTGGGAAATCCGGCGGTCAGCATGACCATTGTCTGGTCGATGAAGTTGTAGAGATGGAGAAGCTTGGCAAACATGTCGCGTATCATGCACGTGTGATTGAAAGGGGAAAAACGGTGGGAAAACGTTTTCCTTGTACCGTAAATCATGACGGAGCGCAAGCAAAGGCGAGGCAAACGGCTTGATTTCCCTGTTTGTCGACTTACTGTATTTTCATAAAATGCGTTTGCTGCGATGCTGATAAAAAAAACATAAGAAAAGTTGAGGGTGGAAAATGAGCATTCTTCACGTCGTGTGTCCTGTTTGCGGCAGCGTCAACCGGCTTGCCGTGGAAAAAGCGGCAGAGGGTCCGGTATGCGGCAAGTGTCGGAACAGGCTTTTTTCCGGGCAACCTGTTGCGCTGACCAATGATACCTTTGCAAAGCATATCGAACGAAATGATATCCCGGTTGTGGTCGACTTCTGGGCGCCGTGGTGCGGTCCCTGCAAGATGATGGGGCCGGTATTCGCCCAGGCGGCGGCGGAGCTTGAACCCCGGGTGCGCCTGGCCAAGGTTGACACGGAACAGGAGCAGGCCCTGGCCGCGCGGTTTGCCATTCGTTCCATCCCGACGATTGTGTTGTTCAAGAATGGTCGGGAAATCGTCCGGCAGGCCGGCGCCATGGACCAGGCAACTCTCCTGCGCTGGGTGCGGTCACATCTGTGAAGGTACGACAATGGCGATCTTGAGGGCGTCCTTGATGTCCCGCACATAGTGAAAGGTCATGCTGCTGCGCACCGACTCGCGTATTTCAGACACATCTTTCTTGTTCAGTTCGGGCAGGATGACTTCCTTGATGCCGGAACGGACGGCGGCCAGCACCTTTTCCTTGATGCCGCCCACCGGCAGCACGTCGCCGCGCAGGGTGATTTCCCCGGTCATGGCCACATCCTTGCGCACCGGCTGCTCGGTAAAAAGCGATGTCAGGGAAACCACCATGGCCACCCCGGCGGAAGGGCCGTCCTTGGGTGTTGCTCCCTCCGGGACATGGATGTGGATATCATTCTCGGCGAAAAGATCCTCCTCGATGTTGAAGTATCCGGCATGGGCACGGATATAGGTGAGAGCCGCGCTGGCTGATTCCTTCATGACCTCGCCCAGTTTTCCCGTCATTTTCAGGGCTCCCGTGCCCTTCATCTTGGCGGACTCGATAAAAAGCAGCTCTCCGCCCACCGGAGTCCAGGCCAGACCGGTGGCCAGTCCCGGTCCCCAGGAGTGGGCCAGTGTTTCAGGGAAAAATTTGATGGGTCCCAGAAAACGCTCCAGGTCGCCGGCATCTATGGTTGCCCGGCTTGTTTCCCCTTCCACGATGTTTTTGGCCACCCCGCGACAGACCGAGGCCAGCTCCCTTTCCAGGTTCCTGACCCCTGCTTCCCTGGTGTAGGAACGGATCACGGAACGGATGGCGTCATCGGTGAAGACAATGTCGTCGGCGCTCAAGGCATGGGCGTCCAGTTGCCGTTCGATCAGATGATTTTTGGCAATATGGAGTTTTTCATCCTCGGTATAGCCGGACAGGGTGATGACTTCCATCCTGTCGCGCAGTGGCCCTGGAATGGTATCAAGCATATTGGCGGTGGTGATGAACATGACCTTGGAAAGATCAAAGGTGATTTCCAGGTAATGATCGCTGAAGGTGAAGTTCTGCTCCGGATCAAGCACCTCAAGCAGGGCGGATGATGGGTCGCCGCGAAAGTCCATGCCCAGCTTGTCGATTTCATCCAGCATGAACAGTGGGTTCTTGGCGCCCGCTTTGCGCAGGCTCTGGATAATACGGCCGGGCAGGGCGCCGATATAGGTGCGCCGGTGGCCGCGGATTTCCGCTTCGTCCCTGACGCCGCCCAGGGAAAGACGGACGAATTTTCTGCCCATGGTGCGGGCAATGGACTGGCCCAGGGATGTTTTTCCCACCCCGGGCGGGCCGACAAAACAGAGGATGGGGCCGTGCATGTCCTGCTTGAGCTTGCGCACCGCCAGAAATTCGAGGATTCTTTTTTTGATCCGTTCCAGGCCGTAATGGTCTTGATCCAGATCCTGCTTGGCCTTTTTCAGGTCAAGGGTGTCAACGGTTGAGGTTTCCCAGGGGAGATCAAGGATCCAGTCGATATAGGTGCGGGACACCGTGTATTCCGGCGAGGAGGGCGAGATGCGCCCCAGCCGGTCCAGCTCTTTTTTTGCCACCTTGCGGGCTTCTTCGCTTAAGTTCGCCTTGTCAAACCTGGCTTTCAGTTCGTCCAGGTCCAGGTTTTCATTGTCTTCCCCCAGTTCCTTGCGGATGGCCTGCAGTTGCTGGCGGAGGAAAAATTCCCGTTGTTTCTTGTCAATATCCTCTTTGACCGATTTCTGGATTTCCTGGCTCATCTGCGCTGTTTCCAGCCGCTTGTTCAGGGCGGTGGTGACCTTTTTCAACAGTTCCCGCAGGCTTGAGAGTTCAAGAATCGCCTGTTCCTCCTCCTGGGAAATGTGCAGCTGGGAGGAGATAAGATAGGCGGCATGAAAGGGGTTGGTCAACGATTCCACCGTCATCACCAGTTCAGGGGGCAGCATCACCAGTTCCGCCAGTTTCTTGAACTGGGTTTTCAGATTCAGGTCCAGGGCCTCGATCTCCTGATCCAAGGTGTCGTCCATTTCCAGAACCTCGACTTTCGCGGCCAGATATGGCTCCTGCTGGACATATTCGAGAATTCTGATTTTTTTGAAACCGCTGGTCAGCACATGGTAGGCGCCTTCACTGCCCTTGACCAGTTTGTAGATGTAGCCGACGACACCGATGGAGTAAAGGTGTTCACCCTTGACCTCGTGCTGCTCTCCTTCCATGGGGTGATGGGTAATCAGGCCGAGCAGTCTGTCCTTGAGCAGGATATCGTCAATAAGCTGCTTGGATGAAGGGCTCTTTACCTGCAGAGGGAAACCCATGCCCGGGAAAAAAACAAACCCATGCAGGGGGAGAATCGGCAGCACGTCGGGTATGTCAAGTTGCATCGGGTCGACATTTGCGGCGTCGTGCTGTTCCTTTGTTTCTTTTTTTTCTTCAGTCATGTGAAAATTTCTCCCGTTATTCGCTCTTGATGGAAACCTTGATGTGGCCGGATGATTTTTTCTTCGGCAAACGGATCAGGAGAAATCCGTTTTTGCAGGTGGACGTGGCAGCTTCGGCGTCGATCGGGCTTTCGAGTTCAAGAGTGCGTTTGAACCTGCCGTATTCCACCTCCAGTTGGTGAATGCAGGTGGTGTGGTCGAAAACCGGTTGCGCGCGCTCGCCGCTTACGGTGACGCTGGAATGATTGACAATGACCGACAACCTGTCGGAATCGATGCCCGGCACCTCCATGTAGATGATAAACTCACCCTCCGTTTCATAGACGTCGCAGGAAGGAATCAGGTTTTCCGACCGGTAAGGGAACATGCGATGGGTGGACATGTTACGGAGCATGCGGCCGAATTCTCTCTCGATTTCATTGAAAGTGCTCATCCGGTGTTTCTTGAAGGGATCCATACTGTTGCCTCAGAGTTTATTTTTTTACGATGCCGTTCTTTTTATATTACACTGATGGAAAGTGATGTGAAGGGAAAATATCAGGTTGTGAGATGGAAAAAAGAAAAATGGATGACCGGGGAAATGATGGGAAAAGAAATTGAAACGGCGGCACGCATGCTGCGACGGAGCCGGAAAGCCATAGCCCTCACCGGTGCGGGTGCCGGCACCGAAAGCGGCATTCCCGATTTTCGCGGTAAAAACGGTTTGTGGTCCCGCTTCGATCCATTTGAATACGGAACGCTCGGTGCTTTCCGTCAAAATCCGGAAAAGGTATGGCACATGCTCCGAGAGCTTCTCCCCTTTGCCGACTGCGGGCCCAACAAGGGACACCTGGCCATGGCCGGACTGGAGGAGCTCGGGCTTCTCCGGGGGGTCATCACCCAGAATATCGACGGCCTGCATCAAAAGGCGGGCAGCCGGTGCGTGATTGAATTTCATGGTAATTTCTTTACCTTCACCTGCCCCAAGTGCGGCACCAGGGAGCCTCTTTCCCGGGTACGGCAGATGACAATGCCGCCCCGGTGCCTGGTGTGCGCTGATATTCTCAAGCCGGATGTGATTTTTTTTGACGAGCAGATAGCGCCTCGTGTATTACTGGAAACGGAAAGTTTGGTGCATGAGGCTGATCTCTTGCTGGTTGCCGGCACTTCCTGCGAGGTGGCGCCGGCTTCTTTCATCCCGGCGCAGGTGCTGCGTCAGGGAGGGGTGGTGGTTGAAATTAATCTTGCTCCGGTTCTGCGGGAGGTTGCCGCGGTTTCCATAGCCGGTGGTTTTTCCACGACCATGGAAAAATTGCTTCTGCGGGTCGCGAAGGAGCCGCTATGAACAAAAGGGAAAAAATGGAAATGAATAATGAACAGCAGGAAATGATGGAAAAGATGAACGCGCACGGGTTCCGGCGGCTGGTCAACGCGCTTCACTCCACATCCCTTGGGTTGAAGGCCGCTTTTCGGCATGAGGAGGCCTTCCGTCAGGAGGTCTTTCTTTGCATTATTCTGCTGCCGCTGGGGCTTTTCCTGGGCGCGACCGGTGCAGAGCGGGCTCTCTTGGTCGGCAGTCTGCTGCTTGTGCTGATCGTTGAGCTGCTGAACTCCGCCGTCGAGGCGGTGGTTGACCGGATAGGCATGGAATACCATGTCCTTTCCGGCCGTGCCAAAGACCTCGGTTCAGCCGCCGTTTTTGTCGTGCTTGTTCTGGCGGCGGCGGTGTGGCTCTTGGTGTTGCTTCCTTTTTGACGGGGGCTCCAGCCATGGCCGACGTGTCTTAATCAATCATGCCCCGCACCGCCGCAATTCCCACCGGTGTCTTGTCCGCCTCGTTGTAATATCCGACAAACCGACCCACTTCCATGATTGCTTCATCCCGGGCCAGATCGCGCATGAATGCATGGGAAACCGTCGCATAAAGCAGTTGTGCCGTCACCGTATAGGGGCCCTTGTGGCCGGACAGGGCAACTGAATAGGTCACCTGGTCCGCGCCGCCGATAAAATTCGGATCAGCCGCGGCCTTGCCCTGCACGGCGATGTCCTTGCCCGCCGTCTTTTTGTCAAAGCCGCGGGGCAGCAGCCGGTTGTCCTTGATATAGCCCGCCCCGCGCAGCAGGGTAAAGGTGACCTGGTTGTCGGTGTTGTGCATGACGGATTCATAAATCTGCACCTGATCCGGGGAGGTGATCAGGTCATAATGTGGTTCGTAAGCCATTTTTTCGTCACCGTCATCGCCGGTGACCGACCCGTCCGGTTGCGGCCGTCCGGATTCAAAGACAATTGCGCCCTCGGCGTCAGTGACCGTGAAATGGAGCCAGGTGCGGCGAGAGGGAAAGCCGGTGGGCAATTTGTGGCCCGCCTTGTTTTCGATGCCGACGGTAACGGCCAGCGTGTCTCCGGAAACTTTCCCGGCAAGCAAATAAAGGGAAGCGGTTTCTTTCTGCAGAAGATTCACGGTCCGCTCTTTTGTGTCGTCCATTTTCGCGGTTGAGGCGCTGATCCGGAGTGGTTCCAGGTTGTCCTGCATGATGTTGAGCAGCAGGACATTGCCGCCGACAAAATGATGCTGGGAAAAGTGGTCTTTTTCCGTGGACTCCTTGGGAGCCGGAGAGGCGATCATGACCCCGCCCGCGGTGGAATGGGGCATGTGGCATTCCTGGCAGAGACGGACCGTGCCCACGCTTTCGTCGATGGCGTGCCGGTTTCCGGCGGGTTCGGCGAATTCACTGTGCTGCCATTCGAGATAAGGGGTCTGCTCCGGAAATTCGCCGGCGATATTGCCGGCGTTGTCGAGAAAGGGAGTATACAGGGTGTGGCAGGTGGCGCAGAGGGATGAATCGTTGGTGTGGCTGCCGTAGAGCGGCGTAAAACCTATGCTGGTTTGCATTGGTTCGGCAACGGTTTCCTCGTAGGGGCCGAAAGCGGCGCGATGGGGCGGCGGGGTCTTGGTGTCAATGGTGTACTTGCCGCTGAAGCTTGTTTTGTTGCCCAGTTCATGGTCCTGGATCTGATGGCAGAGGCTGCAGGAAACACCATCCATGGCCGCACTGTGCAGACGGGTCTTGTCGGCGAGAAAGCCTTCATAGGGATTTTCCCCCACCTCCGGGCCGTAAACGGCAGGGTCGGCGTTTACTTGGGTCCAGGCCATGGGCATGTGGCAGGCAACGCATTTTTCTTCGATGACTTTACGGATGGCGGGATTGCGGGTCGTTTCCGAGGAAACTTTTGCCTGCCAGAGAGGGTCTTTTGCCGCATTTGCCATCATGGTTGAGCGCCAATGGTTGTTGATGGACATGTCCCGGCCGTCCCGGTCGACAAGATTGCCGTGACACAGGGAGCAGCGGTTTGAACCGACAAAATTTGTTTCAGTGAAATTGGTCAGCGCTATGCCGTGCCGGGCCGTGGGTTTGGTTTTTTCCGGCTTGCCGAGTTCCATGGCTGAGGTCGTCCCCTTGAAATTCGCGGCATTGGCAAATGAAGCCGCGCCGGGGGCAATACCGGTTGCATCGGGCGGAGACGGCATGCAGCCGCTTAAAAGTGAAAATGATGCAATGACACCTGCGGTACGGAGTATTTTCCGGCCCCGTAAAAAAAAATTCCCTGGTATTGCCATGGATGTTCCCCCCAATGCGAAGAGTCGAAAAGTTTTTCCGGCGACGACTATCGGGACATCATTGTCGCCGGAAGGTGTTAAAAATGAGAGAGCAAGCCTGAAAAAACTGGTATAGTTGCAAGGCCTTTACCGGTTTTGCTCGTAACGTGAATGTGGAACGTCTCTTTTTAGAATTATTATACTTTTATGGTTAATATTGCAAATATCCTGAGCCTCACCCGTGTGGTTATCGCTCCTTTTCTGCTTTATTTCGCCTGGTCCGATCGACGCGGATTGTTTCTTGTCTTCGGAGTGATCGCCCTGCTCACCGATTGCCTGGACGGTTATTTTGCCAGGAAGTTTCATCAGGCGTCGGAGCTGGGGGCGAAACTTGACAGTTGGGGCGACCTGGCAATTTACATGGCTGTGCCCCTGTCGGTTTGGTGGTTGTGGCCGGAAATCATACAAAGGGAGGCGGTTTTCGTCATCGCGGGGCTCAGCGGTTTCGCCCTGCCGGTTTTTTTCGGTTTTTTCAAGTTCGGGCGGCTCACCAGTTATCACACCTGGGGGGCGAAACTTTCCGCCGTGCTGCTCAGCGGCAGCATCCTGATTCTGATATTCAACGGACCGTCATGGCCGTTTCGCCTGGCCGTCATCATCTTTCTCTGCGCGGAACTGGAGGAGATCTTTATCACGGCCCTTTTGCCCAAATGGCGCGCCGATGTGCCCTCTGTTTTTGTCGTGTGGCGCGAGCGGAGAAGCGGCAAAATCCGGTGATCAATAAAAAATCAAAGGAAATCCCGCCAATGAATTGCCTGAAAATTGCGTGACAGCAGATGGTCGTCTGCAAGCAGGTGAACGTCGAGGCTGGAAAAGATCCGCCTGGCCGTTTTTTCCACAATGTCCGGCGGTGTCACGGTGTCATGGCACCCGATGAAAAGGGTGCACGGCACATCGCTTCTTTGGTTTTCCCAAGGGTGGAATTGGGGGAAATTGAGCGCCGGGGCGAGAAGGATCAGTTTCGCAACCCTGGTTGGATGTTGCAGGGCGTAAATGGTTGCCATCAGGCCCCCGAAGCTTGAACCGACGAGCACGATATCCTGTTGGGCCGCAAGTATCTGTTCAAGCTTCGTCATCCTCGCGTCGAGGCTGCCGGTAAAGTCGGGGGTCAGCATGGCGTTGAAGTTGGCCTTGAAGAACCCGGCCTTTGTTCCCCGGCTGCTGCTTTCCAGGCCATGCAGAAAAATTCGTGTTCCCGTCATCATGTCGTTTCCAACCGGAGGGCCGCGGAATCCTTGGATGCTCCGTGTCAAAGGCGAATCGTCGGCCATTCCGCATGTCTCTGAATCGCGACAGCCTGCTGTTCGCGACCAACGGCTGTTCGGCGTTGGTCGCGGATTTAAAAAATCGTGCCGAAAGCCTTCCGATCAGCGGATATACCCCTTTTCCTCCAGGTACAGCATGACCTCCTGGGCTGCCTCCGCCGGGGTCATTTCGCTGGTATCAATGGTGATCTCGGGATGCGTGGGCGGGGTGTAGGGATCGGAAACGCCGGTGAAGACCGGGATTTTCCCCGCCCGCGCCTTGGCGTAGAGTCCTTTTCTGTCGCGCTTTTCGCAGACCTGAAGAGGGGTGGCCATGTAAACTTCGATATACCCGCCGCATTTGCTGATCAGCGCCCGGTTGGCCTGGCGCGATTCTTCATAGGGAGCAATGGGGGCGCAGAGGGCGATGCCTCCGTTTTTGGTTATTTCGCTGGCAACGAAGCCGATCCGGGTGATATTGAGGTGACGGTGTTCCTTGGAAAAGTTCAGTTCGCTCGATAGATTCTTGCGGACAATATCTCCGTCAAGCAGGGTTACCGGTCGATCCCGCATTTCCAGGAATTTCACCATCAGAACCTTGGCCAGGGTTGATTTGCCGGAACCGGAGAGGCCGGTGATAAAGATGGTGAAACCTTGTTTGGAACGTGGCGGGAAGGCGCGTCGCAATTCGGCGACGATTTCCGGATACGAAAACCATTCCGGGATGTCCAGCCCGTTTTCCAGCCGACGCTGCAGTTCGCTGGATGAGATGGTTTTGACCGCCATGTCGTCACTAACCTGATGCAGGGGGACATACTGGGCCTTATCCTCCGCATACACCATCTTTTCTTCGGCAACCATCTTGATTCCGACCTCTTCTTCAAAGCTTTTCACCAGCTTTTGCGCTTCGTTGGCCGGATAGAAATTTTCTTTTTCAAGTCGGCTGGCAAAGGGGTCGCCGTGGTCGGCGGAAACGAGAAAGTGGGAGCAGCCGTAATTTTTTTTGATAACAGCCTGCCACAGCGCCTCGCGCGGCCCGGCCCAGCGGCTGGCCAGCGGCAGAAGGCCGAGGCTGATCATGTTTTTCGGGAATTTTTTGATAAATTCCTGGTAACAGCGAACATGGGTGTAGTGGTCAAGGTGGCCGGGATGGTCAAGTCCGGCGACGGCCTGCAGGAAGATGCTGGCCCCGGCTTCGCGGGCGGCCTTGAGAATCATCTCCTTGTGGGCGCAATGGAGATAGGCGTCGGTGTGAAAACCGATAACGTGGCGCCAGCCGTTAAGCGAAAAAAGACGGTGGCTTTCCGCCGGGGTCAGCCGTAGTTCCTTGAAGTCGTAATGCACGGGCAGGGTCAGGCCTTCCAGGGTGCCGCCCAGATACCAGTCACCGATATTGTCATAAAGATAGGCGACGCCGGGGTGACGCGTGGCGTCATCTGTGCCGAACACGGCGAGCGCCTCCTTTTTCTTGTCGGGCTGCCAGATGTCGGTCACGGTGAGAATGGCCAGCAGAAAACCTTCTTCGTCGTTTAAGGCGAGTTTGTCTCCGCTTTTGAGCAGTTGCGCCGTTTTTTGCGGAACATCAAGACAGATCGGCATGGGCCAGACGGTGCCGTCCGCAAGCCGCATCCGGTCGAGCACCGACAGGTAATCCTGGTGGGAAAGATAGCCGTCAAGGGGGTAGAAGGCACGGTTCAGGAGCAGTTCAAGATCGCAGAGCTGCCGCAGGTTGAGATCAAGGGAGGCAAGGTCGACCGCTTCTTTTTTTAATGTTTCGCTCCGCCTGAAGTGGACAAGAAGGCTTTCCGAATATTCGTTCATGATAAATGTTTGGGATGTTCCGGCTCGCACGCCTGATATGCGCACTTCACGTGTTTGCATCAGGTGTGTAATTTATGGTTTTCGCTGCTTGACGATACTGCCGTGAAGCAACATGCACACACTTTTATAACCAAGGAAAGTTGAGAAAGCAAAAGGAAAGAATTTCAGTCCTTAAAAAGGCTGGGAACGATGTGGTGGCGATTGAGGAGTTTGTAGAAGTCGGTTCTGTTGCGTTTGGCCTGGCGGGCTGCCTCGGTCACATTGCCTCGTGTCGCCTGGAGGAGGTGGACAAGATATTCCTGTTCGAACTGACGGCGCGCATCGGCAAAGGGAACGATTTTCATCGGTTTATCCTTGAGGGCGTCGGCAAGAAGGCTTTCAGAGATAAGCGGGGTGGGAGAAAGAGCGACGGTTTGTTCGATGACGTTCTGCAACTGCCGGACATTGCCGGGCCAGGGCGCTTCCATGAGCAGTTTCATGGCGGCCGGGGAAAATCCACTGATTTCCCTGTTGTTCTGGGTTGTCAGTTTTTTGATGAAATAGTGGGCAAGCAGCGGGATGTCTTCCCTCCGTGTATGCAGGGGGGGGATTTCCAGGCTGACGACATTGAGGCGGTAAAAGAGATCTTCCCGGAAGGTTTTTCCCCGCACTTCCTCTTCGATTTTGCGATGGGTGGCGGAAATGATGCGGACATCGACGTCGACGGCCGTGGGCGAACCGATGGAGCGGACCTGTTTTTCCTGCAGCACGCGCAGCAGTTTTACCTGGAGGGAAAGGGGCATGTCGCCAATTTCATCAAGGAAAAGGGTGCCGGTATCGGCGGTTTTGAAGAGGCCCGCATAGTTTGTCGCGGCACCGGTGAAGGAGCCCTTGGCGTGGCCGAAAAGTTCGGATTCCAGCAGTGCCTCCGGGATGGCTGCGCAGTTGACCGGGACAAAAGGGCCTGCCGCCCTGGCGCTGGCCCGGTGAATGGCATTGGCAAGCAGTTCCTTGCCCGTGCCGCTTTCGCCCAGAATCAGAACGCCCGCGTCGCTTTGGGCAACGAGTTTGGCCTTGTGCATGAGATTGGCCATGGCACTGCTTTTGTAAATAATTTCACGGCACCAGTCGTTGTTTTTTTCGTCCTCGTTTTCCTCGGTTGGGTTGCCGGCGATGGTCAGGGCGGCATTGATTTCCTGGAGAAGCTTGTGGCTGTCCACCGGTTTGGTGAGAAAGGAAAAGACTCCTTTTTGGGTTGCTTCAACCGCTTCCGGAATGGAGCCGTGGGCCGTGATGACAATGACCGGCAGGGAGCTGTTGATCTTGTGCACGGCTTCGAAAAGGGCCAGGCCGTCCATTTCGCCCATGCGCAGATCGGTGATGAGCAGGTGAGGGTTGAGGATTGGGATGCGGGACAGGGCCTGTTCGCCGCTTTCCGCGGTCATGACGTCAAATCCCTGACTCTGCAAGCGGATGCTGAAGAGGCTTAACAGATCGGTGTCATCGTCAACCAGCAGTATTCGAGGTTTAATTGACATTGGTGCGTTCGTTGATGATTTCTTCAATGTTTTTCAGATGTTCGACCTGTTTCTTTAATGCATTCACTTCATGTCGCGCTTTGTTTACCTCGGCGACCCTTTTTTTTTGCAGGTGCTCGAAGTAATTGAGTAATGCGGCAAGTCCCCTGATGTCGGGGTAGGCGGTTGCGTTGAACTGTTCCATGTCTTTCATCAGCTCCTGTGCGTATTCCAGGGAGTCCGGTTCGTCAAGGCGTGCCAGGCAGAGACAGATAAGCCTGATGCGTTTTTCATCGTTTCTGTCGGCAATAAAATCTTCTCTCGTCCTGGCGTATTCGTTGTTTAATTCGTCAGTCGACAAATTTGCACTGTTTTCCAGGCAGGTGAGAATCTGCTCTGTCGGCGGGTGCAGGTTGCTGACCCTGACTTTTTCTTTACGGCTTTCCGGAACAATGATCTCCACCGGTTGCTGAATACAGCATGCAATATTCATGCACAATATGGTGGATGACAGGGTAAAAAAGAGTATGGCGTGGATGATTTTTATCACGAAATTACCTCAAGCGGCAAAATAAGTCGAAAATGAGCGCCTTCAGGGATATCCGGCAGGGCGGCAATGGTCCCCTGGTGGTTGGTTATGTATTCACGGGCTATGGCCAGGCCGAGTCCGGTTCCCTTGACCCGGCCTTTTGTCCCGCTTTTTCCCTGATAAAAGGGGAGGAAGATTTTCGAGAGTTCTTCGGCGGGGATGCCCGGACCTGCATCGATAATGTCGATAACCGCCTTCCCGTTGTCGGCATTCAGGCTGATCGCAATGACGCTTTCGGTCGGCGAATGTTTTATGGCATTGGAAAGAACATTGTCAATGACGGTTCTGATCTGGTTGCGGTCGCCGTTGATGGAAACCGGCGCAAGGTTCTGTTGCAGGGAAAGCGAATTGGCCAGCAGGATCGGTTTCAGGTCCTCGGTAATCTCGAAAATCATACGGTCAAGGGCAAAAGGCTCCTTTCTCGGAGGGACGTGCCTGGCCTGGGCCATATTGAAATTGACAATGTTCTCGATGAGCGTCTGCAGCAGCCTGCTGTTGTTGGAGAGGATTCTGACCACCTCCTTTTGCTGGGTGGTGAGCGGTCCGGCAAGTTCTTCACCGAGCAGGCCGGCGCTTTCCCGGATGGAGGAAAGAGGCGTTTTTAATTCGTGGGAAATATGGGCGACGAATTTATTCCTTTCCTTTTCCAGCTCCGCCAGCCGGTCCCGAAGCCAATCAAGCTTGGTGCCGAGAAATTCCAGATCCTGAGGGCCGGAAACGGAAATGGGCGTGACGAAATCACCCTCGCCCAGCCGGAGGATTCCCTTGTCGATCTGGCGAATCGGCCGGATGAGCAGAGAGGCGAAAAAGGAAATGAGCAAAAGGCATGCAAAAAAGAGGATGCAGGTGAGCCAGAACATCATTTGCTGATACCGGAGGGCCTCTTTCTGGAGGGATTCGGTTTCCTGCATCATCAGTTTATGGCTTGCATTCTGAACCGCATGGGCCAGGTCGTTTATCTCCTGATAGCGCGCCAGGGCGATTTTTCTTTTGCGGGAAGCTTTTTCTGTCGCGAGCACGGTAAAAACTTCACTTTCCAGCATCTGCAGCTTGGCGATGCTGCTTTGGACTTCAGGGGAAAATGGAAAATTCACCAGTTGCTCCAGCAAGAGCTGGATGCTTTCGTGTTTTTCGCTGAAACCGACAAGATTTTCCGCTTCCGCCAGAATATCATAAAGCCGGGCCTGTCGCTCTTGAGCGACAAGCTGTTCCAGGAGCATGCGGCTGACCCGGGCCGAATCGGCTGATCGAAAAACGGCCTGGGTGCTTTTGGCCGCCATTTTGTCCATGAAGTAGGCGGAGCCGGCAAGCGCGGCCAGCAGCGGCAGGGCGACGAAAAGAAAAGACGCCAGCAGCAGGATGAGAAATGATTTCGGTCGAAAAAGCTGCACAATAATGGGGTCGCCTTGAGTTATAAGGTTGCCGTGACGTTTCCGTCTCATCCCGATAAAGAGACAATTGTCGGGAATCGCTGATGATTTCGGATTGTGCCCCGCAAGCACGGCGCAATGCATGCGAAAACAGCGTGACATGAAAAAGTAACTGAAGCCTACCGTTTCGTGTGCTTTTGTTCAAGTCTCTTGATGAGAAGTACACGAAAAACATCGTTTCTTTAAGGGGCAGGCAGGGTGATATGACTTTTGTCACGACGGAAGAAAGAGGCCATCCGCATTTTTCCGCTGCCGGGGAACGGTTACTCCTTTGCCAAACGTGACAAAATCAGTATTATACGGAAGAAGACAAGGAAGACGGCCGGTTATCACCTTGATTATGCGACGTGAAGGAGAGCGGATGGGAGAACATCAAAGAACGCCGAACGAATTTCTGGCGGTGCTGAAGCGCCGTAAGGTTTCCCTTGTTGTTCCCTTTCTTGTGGTCGTGCTGGTTGCAGCCGGAGTGGCTTTGACGCTGCCGCCGGTGTACAAATCCGTTTCCACCATTCTCATTGAAGAGCAGGAGATACCTGCCGATTTCGCCATGAGTACGGTGACCAGTTATGCGGAGAAGCGTCTTCAGTCAATCCATCAACGGATCATGAGTACAAACAGGCTGCTGGAAATCATCAAACATCAAAATCTTTACGCGGACCTGACGGCAAAAGTTTCCACGGAAGAAATTGTGGAAAAAATGCGGGAAGATATCAATCTCGAGTATATCAGCACGGAAATTGTCGACCGCCGTACCGGGCAGCAGGCAACGGCGACCATTGCTTTCACCTTGTCCTATGAAGCGCGGGAAAGGCCGGAAAAGGTGCAGAAGGTGGCCAATATTCTCGCCGCTCTTTTTCTTGAAGAAAATCTGCAGGTGCGTGAGCGGCAGGCGCTGGACGCCACTTCCTTTCTGGAGGAAGAGCAGCAGAAAATAAAGTTGCGTCTTGATGAGATCGCCCGCGACATTGCCGCTTTTAAAGAGAAGCATATTAATGAGCTGCCGGAGGTTCTGCCGGTTAATCTGCAAAGCCGTCATACGGCCGAGGCGGCCATTGAAAGGCTTAATGATCAGCTGCGGACATTGCGGGAGCGGGAAAACGGGCTGCTGGCGGGTCTTGCCAATATTGCGCCGCGGATGGAAATGGAAGAGATGAAAAGGCTGGCGGCGTTGAAAGCCGATTTGTCCAGCCTGGAAGCCCGTTACACCGACGAATACCCCGATGTCGTGAAAACCCGGCAGGAAATTGCCAAACTGACAAACAGTCTTGCCGGGCAAAAGGCGGCAAACCCCGATGCGCTGCCGGACAATCCCGCCTATATCGCCCTTTCGTCCCAGCTTTCCGGCATACGGGCTGAAATTAAGTCAGTGGAAAGGCAGTCGGCCGATCTGCGGGGAAAAATAGAAAAGCTGAATAAGTGGATTGAGGCAATCCCCCATGTGGAGCAGGCATATAACGACCTGCTTGCCGAAAGGCGGGATATGCAGGCGAAATTTGATGATTTGTCCCGTAAGTTGATGGAGGCGAATGTCGCTTATGGCCTGGAAAAAGATCAGAAGGCCGAGCGCTTCACCCTGATCGATCCGGCGCGCTTGCCGGAAAAACCCTATAAGCCGAACAGGTGGGCGCTCTTTATTGCTGGAATCGTCCTTGGTGTCGGGGCTGGAGGTGCCTGCGCCGCGGTATCGGAATTCCTGGACCTTTCCGTCCGGCGACCGGAAGTTCTGGAACGGGAAACGTCATTTCCGGTGCTGGCGGTGATCCCGGCAATCGTTACCGAGGACGACACGCGGCAGCGGACATGCCGCCGGCTGTGTTGGGTTGTCTCCGTTCTGGTCGTTGCGGCTGCCGCGGTTGTCGCCTTCCATTTTCTGGTGATGGATCTGAATGTTTTGTGGGCGGAACTGCTGCGAAAAGTCATGTGAAGCGCTGGTTGCCGGGAATCCTTTCCCGACAAGATCGCGTCGGCATAGCTGTGCCGGCCTGCGTGCGAGAAAGGCCCTGGCCGGTGCGGGACCCTGCGTCCTTCCCGATGGAGAAAGCGGATGAAATTACGAAAGGCATTGGATAAGGCGAATAAAGACCGGTTGGAAGGGTTCGATGAGCCGGGGGAGGAGAACGCGGACCGGGAACGGGATGCAGGAGAACGGCCCCCGTCAACGGGAGAAATTTTTTCCACCTGCTGGCAGTCTCCGGTTTATTCGGAGTCTATTTCGGTCAGACTCGATCCGAATAAACTGCGGCGCAACAGATGTGTCTGCATTTCGCCTGATGCGCCGCAACTTGATGCGTATAAGGTTTTGCGCACCCGCATTCGCCATTATGCCCGGGAAAAGGGAATGAACACCATCATGATTACCAGTGTTCGGCCGGGGGAGGGGAAGACGGTGACCTCCATCAATCTGGCCCTGACGTTTGCCCGTGAATATCAGCAGACCGTCCTGCTGGTTGACTGTGATTTGAAAAAACAGGATATCCGCAATTATCTTGGTTTTGCCAGTGACCGGGGGCTGATCGATTACCTGGAGGATAACCGGCCTTTAAAGGATTGCATTATCTGGCCGGGGGTGGAGAAGTTGACGGTTATTTCCGGGGGCCGCACTGTTTCCGACAGCACCGAGCTGCTTGGCTCGCCGAAGATGCAGGATCTGCTGGCCGAGATGAAGGGCAGGTATGATGACCGCTATGTGCTGCTTGATGTCCCGGCGGTGCTGGATGGGGCTGATGCCATGGTGTTTGCGCCGCTTGTCGATTGTATCATCATGGTGGTGGAAAAAGGGGTGACTTCCTTGAACGATGTCAAAAAAGCGGTTGAGCTTCTTCCCAAGGAAAAATTTCTCGGCTTCGTGTTCAATGATCGAAGCCGCGAGTAAGGGCTTTTCGTTTGAGGAAAGCCGGACCAGCCTATGTATGAAAAATTTTACGGATTGAGCGGCAAGCCGTTTCAGATCGTCCCCAATCCGAATTTCCTTTATCTGAGCCGCAAGCATCGGCACGCCCTTACCTATCTCGAATACGGCATTCGCGAAGGGATGGGGTTTATTCTGCTCACCGGGGAAATCGGCACCGGCAAAACAACCTTGATCCGTCATATTCTCAATCAGTTTGAGAAAGAAATTGAGGTGGCGGTGGTTTTCAACACCAATGTCACGGCGGATCAGCTTCTCCGTCTGCTTCTCCGGGAGTTTGAATTGCCGACCGAAAGCCATGACAAAACACATCATCTCGAACAGATTTATCATTTTTTGATTGAGAAATATGCGCGGCGCTGCAAGGTCTTGCTCGTCATTGACGAGGCGCAGAATCTTTCCGAAGAGGTGCTGGAAGAGGTTCGCATGCTCTCCAATCTCCAGGCGGACGACAATCTTCTGCTGCAGATCATGCTTGTCGGGCAACCCGAGCTCGCGGCCAAGCTGAAGCGTCCCGCCCTTGCCCAGCTCGCCCAGCGCATCGGGGTCAGCTATCATCTGACGCCCCTTGATCGAGAGGAAACCGGCGCCTATATCGCCTCCCGCCTGGAAAAAGTGGGAGGTGACGGCGGCTTGTTCAGTTCCGAGGCGGTGGATGAAGTTTATCGTGCTTCAGGCGGTACGCCGCGCACCATCAATCTTCTTTGCGATTCGTCCCTGGTGTATGGTTTTGCCGATGAATTAAGACGCATTGACAAGGAAACCGTTTCCCAGGTGTTGGCCGACAAGGGCGGCATGGCGTCGGTCGCGCCACCTGGCGCGCCTGTGCCGGCATCTTCCGCCCCGGACCGGTTCGTCGCAGCGGAAAACGGACCGGACTCTTTTGCCCGGCGGCTTTCCTCCCTTGAGCGTGCGCTTGATGCCTTACGCCTGCAGGTCGATCAGCAGCATGAAGCGTTTGCCGGGCATGCCTCGGCCGCAGGTGATGACCTGGCGCATCAGCTCGCCGCGCAACTGGAGCATGAGCGGGAAAAAAATGAAAAGCTGCTGCTGGAGTATGGGCGACTGGAGGAGAGACTGAAATTTTTTGAAGCAGCGGCGACCGGTAAAGAATGTCCCCGTGCCGCGGGTGATGGCGATGACGGCTCCTCGTTCTGCAAAAAAACAAAGAAGCCGTCCTGGCTTTCATTCCGTTTTTAGTTTGCCCTGATGAATTTTTCTTTTGTTCACGCTCCGCATTCGACTGCTTCTCCCGTGCTTTTTCTGCCCGGATGGGGTTTTGACGGCCGCATGGCCCCTCTTTTTCACCTTTTCCCCGGCCGGACAATCATTTTGCCTGATTCCTTTGTCAACCCGCCGGAGCTGGAAAAGGATCTTTCGGCTTTCGTGCGCAGGCATGGGGTCATGATTTCCATTGTCGGCTGGTCCATGGGGGCTCAGCTCGGCCTTGATTTCACCCGTTCCCATCCCGAATTGGTTGAGCGGCTGACTCTGGTGTCAATGCGTCGGCGCTGGCCGCCGGAGGAAATAGGGGCGATCAGAATGGGGCTGCAGGAAGGGCCGGGGGATTTCATGCGCGGCTTTTATCGAAAATGTTTTCTCGGCTATAAGCAGGAATACCGGCAGTTTGTCGCCCGGCTTGAGGATGATTACCTGCAACGCCTGGACCTGGGCATACTTGCGGCCGGGCTTGATTATCTTGCGCAATTTCGTTTTTCTTCCCCGGTAACGGTCGATGTGCCCATCTCTGTGCTGCACGGTCGCAAGGATGTGGTGGCGCCGTTTGCCGAAATGGTGCGCTTGCCGGCTATGGAATGCCATGTGGTTTCCCATGGGGGGCATATGGTGCTGCTTGATCGAATGCGATGAATAAAGAGAGGAAGGAAACAATCAGCCGTCGTTTTTCCAAGGCCGCGTCCACCTACGATGAATACGCCCTGGTGCAGAAAGAAAGCGGCGCCGGACTTCTCGCTATGCTGCCGGAGGATTTTATTCCCGGCCAGGTTCTGGAAATCGGCTGCGGCACCGGCGGTTTCACCGCGCGCCTGGCCGACAGGTTCCCCCTGGCCCGGATAACGGCCATTGATTTTGCCCGGGGCATGATCAGCCGGGCCGAAGCGATGCTTGCCGAACGATCCCGTGTTTCCTTCATCTGCCGGGACGGCGAATTGTTTCTCCGTGAAAACGAAAAAAGGTTTGATCTTGTGACAAGCAACGCCACCATGCAGTGGTTTGATGATATCGGCCTGGCCCTGGTCAACAGCGCCCGCGCCCTTGACGGAAACGGGGTTTTTCTCGCCTCTTTCTACGGTCCGGAGTCGCTGCGCGAGCTGGCAACCGGCCTTGCCGCCGTTTTCGGCAAACAGGTGACGGTGGCGGCCGGGCGGTTTGCCGGGAAAGAGGAGATCGGCCGAATGGCGCGCAACAGCTTCAGTGATGTCGTGGTTGTGGAAAAGATCTACAGGCGAAGTTACCCGTCCTTGCGCAGTTTGCTCAATCATATCAGCAAAACCGGCACCGGAGGCTATCATCCCGACCTGCCGGCCATTACCCGCGGGAAAATTGCCCGATTGGAAAGCTGGTTCAGCGGACAGGGCGGCTATGAAATCTCCTATCAGGTCTTTTTTCTGAGGGCCTCCGGGCAAAAGGCGGGAGCGCGGTGACGGGCTGAAAAATGGGAAAGAAAACAATGGATAAGGCCCTGCTCATAGCAGGAACCGGCACCGGGGTGGGCAAAACCGTGGTCAGCGCCTTGCTGCTTGGTTTTCTGCTGAAAAAAGGGATCAGGGTCTCCTATCAGAAATGGGTGAGCACCGGCGGAGAGATGCCGGAGGATCTGGTTTACTGCCTGGAAAAGAATAATCTGCCTTTTTGCGGGGAGAGGCTCGACAGCCAGGTGCTGTTTCGCTTCCGAATGCCGGCTTCTCCTCATTTGGCGGCGGAACGGGAAGGCCGGCGGGTTGATCCGGAGCGGATCAAAACCGCCTTTTGGCGGGCGGTTCTGGAAAACGATCTGCTGTTGGTTGAGGGGGTGGGCGGGGTGATGGTGCCTCTGCGGCGGGATCTGCTGCTTTGCGACTTCCTGCCGCAGTTTCAGATGCCTGTGCTGATCGTCGCCCGCAGCGGCCTGGGCACCATCAATCATACCCTGCTCACCATCGAGTCGTTGCGGCACCGCAATATCCCTTTGCTTGGGGTGGTCTTTTCCGATGAGGAGTGCGGCATGGCGGCGGATGATCCGCTGGTTGCCGATAATCTGCGGATCATCGGCGAGCTTGGCGGGCTTGAGGTTTTCGGCAGGCTGCCCCGTTTTGCGGATTATACTCGGCTGCAAGAGGCGTTTGTGCCTGTCGGTGAACGGATCGGGCAAAGAATTTTTTCCGGCCTGGCCGCAGAGCGATCACGCGGTGATCGGCAGGGCGATCCGGGATAAACGCGGAAAGCTGATGATGTCTTACCGTTTTTCCGGGACGCCGAGGGCCTTGAGGATGAAGGCAAGGGGGCAGAATTTGGAGAAGCCGAACTGGAAGAGATTGGCGCCGACAAAGGCTGTCAGCCACAGCCAGTAACTGCTCATGAAAACGGGGCTTGCTTCAGCACCCAATGCGAGGCCGAGCAGGATAAAAAAGCCGGCAAAAACATGAACCCAGTCTGTAATGATCATGTTGTTCTCCTTGTTGCAGATCTCGTCAAAACCTGATTCCGGATCCTTGTGCCGGTTTCCTTGCTCCAATGGCCGCCCGGGCCAAGCGACTCAAACCTTTTTGTCGGTACAGAAAAGCGACCGCATGGTCTGGATCAGTTGCAGGATGCGCGGGTCGTTGATGCGGTTAAAAATGAAGTTTGCGTCTTTGCGGAAAGAAATGATCCCTTGATTGCGCAATATGGACAGATGCTGGGAAACATTGGCATTTGTCGTCTTCACCTCTTCCCGCAGGTCGCCCACCGTCATTTCCCTGTCCTGGAGGAGGCAGAGGATTTTCAGCCTGATGGGATGGGACATGGTCTTCAGTAGCCCGGCAATGGATTCTATGTGTTCGTTGTGCATTTGTGAACCAAGAGTTTAAGTGTTTAGTTATATTCTTTAGCTTCCGATGGTTGTTTTGTAAAGGGTTTTGTTGCCGACATCGGTTTTTAGTAAATCATTATATGCTTAAACAGACGATGCTGTCCAGCGTTACCTGCAGTTCGTGCGCGCAATTGCCGTGGTTGATGCTGATTTCAAGGTAATCGCGGCTGTTGAAAAGGGCAACGGGCTGACCGGGAGGGACGGATCCATAGGAAGAAGATATGCCCGGCAGAAAGCGGCCGCCGATGGTGACGGTGATGTTCGGCAAATCAGCGGCAAGAAAGGTTTTTTCCACGGTTGGCCGGTCAATATTGGTCATGAGGTTGCCGAAGTGGTCGATATCAATCACCGCGCCGCGCAGGCGGTTTTTTCCCTTTTGCAACGGCGGCAAGGGCAAGCGGGCAAGCGACTCCGGATCGATGCGGCAACCGGTTTGTTCCGGCAACAGTCCGCGGGCAAGATGGGCCGCCACCGGGGCAAGGATATCGCGTCCGTGAAAAGTCCGGCTGACAGGGGAAAGAAAGAGCTGCTCCTGCGTCACCTCGTAAGCTCGCCGGAGAGGGGGAAGAAGAGTTGCCGCGCCGTTGTCCGGCAGGAGGAAAAGGTGATCGTCAGCCTGCAACAGGACGATCCGGCGCGATGTGCCGACGCCAGGGTCGACAACGACGACGTGGATCGATCCTTTCGGGAAAAAACGGTACGAGGAGGCAAGGATCAGGGCCGCCTGCCGGATATCCTGCGGTCTGACTCCATGGCACAGATCAACGATGACGGCGGCAGGACAGAGGCTGTAGATGACTCCCTTCATAACGCCGACAAATTCATCGCTTCCGCCAAAATCCGTGGTCAGGGTGATAAGCGGGTGCATGATGGTTTCTCCCTTATCTGACAAGCCGGCTGACGCCGACAAGTCTGACCCGATCCCGCAGACTTTCCGCATGCTGCCGCAACACGGAAAGCGTCTCCGGGTGCGGGTGGCCGATGCCGATGGCGGATCCGTTTTTTTCGGCGGTCTTGATGAGAAGGTCAAGTTGTCTTGCGATGGCCGCGGGGCTGGGGTCGTGGTCGAGAAAGACATCACGGCGGGCGGTGGGCAGTCCGGCGTCTTCCGCGGTGCGGTAAGCCACGGAGTCCGCGGCGGTAAGACTGTCCAGGAAGAAAAGGTTTCTTTTTTTGAGCAGCAGCAGGCAGGTCTTCATGGCGCGGGGGTCCGCGGTGAAGCGAGAGCCCATATGGTTATTGACGCCAAGGGCAAAGGGAACCGCCTGGATATCCTTTTCCAGGCTTGCGGTCATTTCCCGGTCGCTCATGGAGGTGAGCAGGGCGCCCGGTCCCGGTTGCCGGCTGCTGTCTCTGGCTTCCATGGGCAGGTGCAGAAGGATGTCGCGCCCCCGGTCATGGGCCAGGTGCGCCAGGTCCGGGGTGTGGGGCGCAAAGGGAAGAAAGGCAAAGGAAAGGTTGAGATCAAGCGAGATCAGCTCTCGCCCGATGCGGTCCTTGTAGCCCATGTCGTCGATAATCAGGGCAATGTCCGCCGGACCCGCCTTGTGCTCGGTTTTTTTATACGGCAAAGGGGCAAGGACCGACGGTGCCTGGGGTTCCTCGTGGACGGCAGGTGGTTTTGCCCCCCCGGCTTCCTCCCTGCTTTGCATGGTCCGGTCAAATGTTCCGGGTCGCAGGAAGACAAAATAAAAGGTGGCAATCAGGCTTGCGGACAGGAAAAAAAGCAAGCCCGTCCAATAAAAGCCATTTTTTCCTTTTTTTTTGCGAGAGGCCTTTTTGCGGGCCATTTATTTCTGCCGGTTCAGGACATAGTGAGCCAGGCCGACCAGGATTTGTCGCGCCCGGCAGTCAGGGAAAACGGCAAGGGACTCAACCGCCGCTTCAACAAGCGCTTCCGCCCCTTCACGGGCATAGGCGAAGCCGTTGAATTTCTCGATAAACCGGTGTGCGTCATCAACATGCAGGGCTCGTTGTTCAGGGGTGTCCCGCAGCAGGGCGAGCATGGCCGCGCCTGCTGATTCATCGCAGTTTTGCAGCCCATGCAGCAGGGGCAGGGTCAGCTTGCCTTCGATGAAGTCATTTCCCACCGCCTTGCCGGTTTTCTCCGGGTCGCCGAGATAATCGAGCAGGTCGTCCACCACTTGAAAGGCAAGGCCCAGGGCGTTGCCGTAATTGCCCAGGGCGGCTTGTCGCTCAGCATTGGCTTCGGCAAAATAGCCCCCCACCTGACAGGCGGCGCTGATCAATGCACCCGTCTTGCCGCGCAGCACGCCAAAATAATTTTCTTCTGCCGGGTTGCGATCCCCGACGGTCTGCATCTGCAGGAATTCCGCCTCGATCATGGCCGAGGTAGCGGCTCCGATCAAGGCAAGCACCTGTTCACCGCCGAGAGTCCCGGCCAGGGTCATTGCCCTGGTGTGGAGAAAATCCCCTGCCAGGATTACGTGGCTGTTGTCCCAGACGGCATTGGCCGATGGTTTGCCGCGTCTTTTATCGGCATGGTCGATGACATCGTCATGGAGGAGGCTTGCCCCATGCAGGAATTCAAAAACCATGGCCAGGCGGTACAGGTTGATGGGCGGCTGCAGTTCGTCTTCTGCGGCAAGCCCTTCCGGCATGCGGGCAAAGGTGCAGAGCCGGGCGGCTAAAATTGTCAGAAGGGGCCGGATTCTTTTTCCGCCGTTAAAAATCCCATATTCGAGAATTTCCCGGAGCATGGGATTGTTGACCGAACTGATTTCCCGGAGCATGACTTCATTGACCGCTTCAATGTCCGGTTGGAGCCGCAGCAGTAATTCCGATTTGTTCACCTTGTTTTTCTCCGATAGTTGTATGGTTTGCCTTGTTCATATAACAGATTCGGCCTTGATTGCCCAATTTTGCTGATCTGTGAAAATCAAAACAGCAAAAAAATCAGTTATCCCGTTCCCGTTATTTCATCAAAAAAAGAACGAACTTCGTTCATGCTGCGGATGATCTCGCTGTTTGGCAGGCTTTGCCGAAAGGCGCGGCCGTAATGTTTGCTGAACAGCCGAATGTCCATAATTGCCAGAAGCCCGCAGTCGGTCGAGGAGCGCATCAGGCGCCCGATTCCCTGGCGCAGCGTCAGGATGGCGCGGGGCACCTGGAAATCCATAAAAGGGTTGCCGCCGTTTTCCTTGATCTTGTCGATCCTGGCCATGATCACCGGGTCGTTGGGCACCTCGAAAGGAAGCTTGTCGATTATGACGCAGCTTAAGGCCGGACCCGGCACATCGACTCCCTCCCAGAAGCTTGCAACCGCCAGGAGAACGGAATGGGTTTCCCGGCTGAAACGGTCAAGCAGGGCCTGTTTTTGGGCACTCCCCTGGATGAAAAGGGGGAAGGGCAGGCGATCGGCAAGGAAACCGTGCAGGGCATGCATGGCTTTGAAGCTGGTGAAAAGAACAAGGGCCCGTCCCTGGGAAGCCAGCAGCAGATCAAGCACACGTTCCTGCAGTTCCGGCAGAAAGAGGGGCGATGCGGGCTCGGGAAAACGGTCCGGGATAAAAAGACGGGTGCGGTCTTTATAATCAAAGGGGGAGGCCAGCCTGAGGCTGTCGGTTGCATCCGGCAGACCGAGTCGTTCGAAAAAATAGCTGAAAGAACCACCGGCGGTCAGGGTGGCTGAGGTGAAGACCGCGCTTTTTACCTCATGATACAGTGCTTGCCGTAAATCACCGGCAATTTCGATGGGGGAAGCCGACAAGATGACCGTTTTTTCACGTCTTTCATACCAATAGACGTGGGAGCTGTCGTGCTTTTCCACCACGCTGTTAAGATTGGCCAGCAGTTCGCTGATGCGGCGGTGCATGGCGTTCCAGAGCTCATTTTGTTGGCCCAGCGGATCGATTGTCAGTAATAGTTTGCGAAGTGATTCGTTTAACAGAAACGATTCATCATCCCAGTTCGCTATTTTCGCCACTGCCTCATGCAGGGGGAAGCGGCCCTTGTCGTCCGGGAAAAGGGCAAGAAAGCGGTTGGCGGAGATCTCCATTCCGCGGGCCGCGGCAATGACTTTGTCGTATTTTCGTTGCGTACCGTCTTCGTGACACATGCGTTCAATGTCGTGGGCCAGGTCGAGCAATTGGAAATGGCTGACGCTGGTGCCGAAATAGCGGGTGGCGATATTCTCAATGTGATGGGCTTCGTCGAATATGACTGCTTCATAGCGGGGCAGTACCTCGGCAAAGCCGAAACGCCGCAAAGCCAGATCGGAAAAAAAGAGGTGATGATTGACGATGAGCAAACGGCAGCGCGCGGCTTTTTTGCGCAGTTGACTGATAAAGCATTCGCCGCTGTCCGGGCAGGCGGTTCCCGGGCATTGGCTGGAAGAGGCGCTTATCTGCCGCCAGAATCCGGAATTGTCGGGCAGCCATTCCAGTTCCGCCCTGTCGCCGGTGGTGGTTGAGGAAAGCCACTGGGCCACGGCGTCGATCTGCTCGTTTTCGAACAGGGAAAGCTGGTCGGAATGGTACATTTGTCGCCAGCGGTAGAGGCAGAGATAGTTTTGTCGGCCCTTGACGCAGATGGCCGCAAGGTCCGGGTCGACATGATCTTTGATGAAGGGGATTTCCTTGTGCAGGATCTGCTCCTGGAGATTCAGGGTGCCGGTGGAGATGATCACGCGGCGGCCGCTCAGGGCGGCGGGGATAAGGTAGGCAAGGGTTTTGCCGATTCCCGTCTCCGCTTCAACGGCGAGCAGACTGCTGTCCGGGCCGGAATGGTCACCGGTCGTTGCCGCGAGACAACGGGCCACGGCAAGGGCCATATCCAGTTGTCCGCTGCGGGCTTCGTATCCGGCAAGCCTGCGGCTGAGAACTCCTTGCGGGGAGAATATTTTTTCGGTTTGCGTAAGAAGATCATGCATCGTTATAGTAATCCCGCATTTTTCTTACCCCTAATATCTGAAGATACAAAGAAAAAAGTTTTGTTTCCGCGGTTGATAAAGCATAAAATGAAATAGCGGCATGAGCGAGAACGTCGAAACGGCTGCCCGTTGGACTGCGGGGAAATCACATGATCGTCGTCAAAAATGAAGAGGAGGGTGTCATGCAGGTAAAGAAAATTCTTGTTCCCATTGATTTTTCGGAAAACGCCAACCGCGTCATCGAGTACGGGGCATTTGCGGCAAAGACGTTTGGGGCGGAAATGGAGGCGATATTCGTAGCCCAGACCTTTCAGGATTATTCCGAATTTTTTGAGCCCCACATGCCCATTATTCAGTTTGAAGAGGATCTTGTTGCCGGCGCCAAGGAAAGAATGACGACGTTTTTAAAGGAAAACCTGGATGCCTCCGTCATCTGTAAAGGGGTGGTGCTTTCCGGCGATATCTCCGAAACCATTATTGAATATGTCAAGCAGCACCATGTCGATTTGGTTGTCATGGGAACGCACGGGTACAAGGGGTTGGAAAAAGTTTTGTTCGGCAGCATCGCGGAAAAGGTGGTGAAGATGTCGCCCTGTCCGGTCTTGACCATTAACCCTTACAGGTAGATTTCCTCAGCGATTTTACCGCGATAAGCGCATGGTTTTTTGCTTCTTCCGCTGCCCCTGTCCGGCGCAAAAATTGCTGCATCAGGGCGGAAGCGCTCTGGTTGCACAGGGAGATTTCCAGGTGCGGCTGCGGCCGGCACGGTTCCGGATTTCCCGGCACGTCGCTTGCGGGCTGGCCAAAGCGAAAGGTGGAGAGAGTTCTGGTCCAGTCAGCGGCAAGCCCGGCAAAATTTTGCAGGGTGTCGGATTCTATTCCCTTTGCCCCGGTTGCGGCAAGTAATGCATGCAACCCGTCGATGACCGACTGAGCTTCTCGCCGGAAGGCCCGGCGAACATCCTGATACTCATCAAGGGGCATTTCCTCCAGAAGGGGGAGCGGAATGCGCAGAAGCCTGACCGGTCGCTGCTTGTTGAACGACTCGTTGACATCAAAAAGAAGTTCAGCGGTTTCCTCCCGGCTGCAGGCAAGAATCGTGTGTTTTTCGCGGCGGCTGTCGGCAAGAAAAAGTTTCGCCCAGGCCTTCAGGATCAGCTCAGGTTTGATGGGAGAAGTTGCTGGGGGCAGGAGCGGGGTCAGCGCAAAGGGGATTTCCTCGTCCTCGCCCTTCAACGCCTCAAAAAGTTCTTTTTCGCGGCACGAGACGGCGGTGAGTGCCTGGGCCAGTTCTTGTTCCTCCTTGTATAAAATCTCCGAAAGTTTCAACAGCAGTCGTGCCTGCCACAACTCTTCCTTTTTTTTCCTGTCAGCCGCTGTTTCTTTTTTTTCGTCCCGGCCTGAAATGGCGGTAATGAGGCTGCGGACGCTGCCCTCGTCGCGATTTGCAGGAAACTGCGACGAGAGGGTGGAGATATGGCCGCTGTAAAATTCCCCTTCATTTCCTTTCAGCTCTCTGATAAGTTGTGTGAAGCGTTGCAGCTCGTCATGAAAGGGTACCGGCGCGTATCCCTCGCAGAGATCGTGCTGAACCTCGGCCGCGGCGGTTGCATCTTCTTCACATGGCTGGTAATGGTAGAGTTTGTCGAAAAAAAAGAGTTCCTGGAAAACCGTGTTCGGCACAAGGATTGTTTCGGGAAGAAAAAGGGCGCGCAAAGATGTCATATGTGTTTTTTGTCAAATTTGAAAGATTGCAGAGGGCTTTTGTTCAATGAGTACAAAAGAAAAGATTTCGTTGGGTTTGCTTATGGCGGTTTACCTGTTTGTCACGGTGAGGTATTTCCCCGGCCGTCCCGTCGATACAGTGACCGCCACGCTGCGTCACTGGTTGGAGTCCGTACCGTTTCTTATAGGTTTAACCATTCTCGCCGTTTCCATTCTCAAAAAAATGGCCGGGTCAAAATTGCCTGCAAACCGTATCATGCGAATTTACCTCACTTTCGGACTGATCGGTGAAGTTTTTTACGGCATATATCATTATGTCAATCAAGGGAATATATAAAGGAGGGAGGTCTTTTCGCCGCCGCTTCCTTTGATGATCCCGTATCGTCCTGTTTTTACCACAGAGAACACCGGGATGACAGAGAAATCTTTCTTGCGGCGGTTCTCTCGGAAGGCCGGGCGAGTCCTTTCCGTTTGCTGCCGGAAGGAGTTATTTGATTGTCACGGGATATTTTTCTTTGAGCGCTTCAACCAGATTCTGCAAGACTTTTTCATTTCGTTCCGCTTTCAGCTTGGCTTCAATTTGTTTGCTGACCTTTTCAAGGGGTAACTGTTCCGGTTCTTTTTTGCTGACAATATGGATCAGGTGCCAGCCGAAATTCGTCAGGACCGGTTCGCTTGTTTCGCCGGGCTTGGTGGCAAAGGCGGCATCTTCAAATTCCTTGACCATCTGGCCGCGACCGAAAAAACCAAGGTTGCCGCCTTTTGCGGCGGAACCGGGATCTTCGGAGTGCTTTTGGGCAAGTCGGGAAAACGATTCCCCTTTTTTGAGTTCTTGCCGGATCGTCTCAATGGTTTTCCTGGCTTTTTCCTGGTCTTCGGCGGGTGCGGTTGCGTCCACTCTGATGAGAATGTGCTGGGCTTCAACCTGCTCGCCCTGGATAAATTCCGCCTTGTTATCGGCATAATAGGAGGCGATTTGTTCCTGTTCGATTCCGGACCTGGTGTCCACTTTTCTGGCCACCAGGGCTTCCACCAGGATCCTGTTGCGCATTTCCTCTATTTTCAATGCCGAAAGAGGGTCCTTGTCAAGTCCCTCGGCAAGGGCTTCCTGGACCAGAAGATTGATTTCCACCCAGCGGTTGATAAGTTCTTTTTTCATCTCCTGATTGGACCGGAGCATGATTTGCACTTGCGGCGGCATCATGTCGATCATCATGTTGAAACGGCTGGTTGAAAGCGTTGTCTCGCCGACGGAGGCGAGAATGTCGGCCTCCGGCCCCTCGGCGGCAGGCAAAGGGGAAGTTGCAGCCAGAAAAAGGCAGGCCGTCACGAGTATTTTTTTGAGTTGCAGCATGAAAACACCTCAATGACCTTGTTGAAGATTCCCGTCTCCGGAATTTGGAGTCACCCCCGGTTTCGCCGGATAGCCCGCCCGGGGTTGGAACTTTTTCATTCGTCATTCCGTTTTGAATTTTTATGAAACCGCCGTTTCTTCATGGATGTTGGTGCGGGGTGTGTTCCTCGCCGGAAGGAAGCGGACGAGGCGATCACCTGATTAAACTGTGTTTTTCATGCAGTCCCGAAGGGGCGGTGGTGTTGGGCAGCACCATGCTTCTCGGCCCAAGAATCGTGCCCGGATTGGTGACGGAATTACAGCCCGTCTGGACATAATCAGCCAGAATGGCGCCGAACTTCCGCAGTCCGGTATCAATGGTTCCCTCAGGGGTGCGGACCTTGACGTTGCCGGGGGCGAAACGGAGATTGGCCAGTTTCGTGCCCGCGCCGAGGTTGACATCGCGTCCCAGAATGCTGTCGCCGAGGTAGGCAAAGTGGCCGGCTTTGGCCTCATCCATGAAAACCGTATGTTTGACTTCCGTCACGTGGCCGACAACGCATTTTCGACCGATGAGGCAATAGCCGCGCAAATAAGCTCCCTGGCGAATTTCCGTCATGTCGCCGATAATGGTCGGTGATCCGATGTAGGCTCCCGGTTCGATTTTTATCCCTTTGCCCAAAAGGATTTTCTCGCCGGCAAGCACCGCGCCGGCCATTATGACGCTTGCCCCGTCAAGCAGCCGGCCGTTTTCCCAGACCTTCATGCCGCCTTTGGTTGCGTCGCCGAATTCCATGGTGAGGTGAGACCCGTCCCGGAATGCATTATCATGATAGACAAGCGTCGTGCGCAAAGGTTCGTATTTTTTTGCCCAGTCCGGCAGTTGCCGATACGAAGCGCCGTCCATGAAGGATTTTAATTTTTTGAGACCATCCCAGACATAGTGGGCTTCCGAGAACAGTTCCCGGTGTTCAAAAGTGGAAAGGTCGAAAAAAAGATCGGGTTGCAACATGTTTTTTTCCCTGCTTTTGTTGATGATCGCGCCGCGAGAAAGCCATTGCCTCTCCGGGCGTGTCGTTACGGCCCCAAGCCGCGCACCCCGCTTGCGGTGTTGTTTTTTTACCACGGCTTTGCCGTTTTCATGTCCACTATGGAGCAAATTATCATGAACTTCAACAGATTTTATTTTGAAAAAGGACAAGGAGTTCGAGCCTGTACTTGACTTAAATTTCACCAATGTTTAGTTTACAGCAACTTAACTTGAATTCACCCAAAGGAAGCAGCGCCGTTCTTTCGAGCGGGTCTGCTTCCGGTATGCATACGACGGAGGTTTCCTGTGCAAAATGATGATCCCATCTATCCTGACAAGGATGAATTAGCCGATATTGAAGAGCCGGAAATACCGGAAATCCTGCCGATGATGGCCGTGCGGGATGTGGTCATCTTTAATTATATGATCATTCCCCTTTTCGTCGGCCGGCCGGCATCGGTAAACGCCATTCAGGAAGCCCTGTCCGGCGATAAGCTGCTGCTGCTGGTAACCCAGAAGGATTCGACAATCGACGAGCCCGGCGCAGACGACATCTTCAGCGTCGGTATGGTGTGCATGATCATGCGGACCTTGAAGCTGCCGGATGGCCGCCTGAAGGTGCTGGTTCAGGCGCTCCATAAAGCGCATGTGAAAGAGGTGGTGCAGGAGGTGCCTTATTTTTCCGCCCGGCTGGAGCTTTTCCCGGAGGAAAAAAATGCTGAGTTGTCGGTTGAAACCGAGGCGTTGATGCGCACGGTCCGCGAGCAGACGGAAAAGATTCTGTCGCTGAAAGGCGTGGTCTCCTCTGAACTGATGGTGATTTTAAATGAAATAGACGAGCCGGGCAGGTTGGCGGATCTCGTTGTCTCCAACCTGCGTCTGAAAACATCCGAATCCCAGCAGGTGCTCGAAACGATTGATTCCGTTCAGCGCCTCAAGAAGGTTGCCGAGTTTCTCCATAAGGAACTTGAGGTTTCCACCATGCAGGCCAAGATCCAATCCGAGGCCAAGGAGGAAATGGGCAAAACCCAGCGGGAATATTTCCTGCGGGAGCAGTTGCAGGCGTTGAAGAAGGAACTTGGCGACTATGACGACAAATCCGAGGAAATCGAGGAATTGCGGCTGAAAATAGAAAAGGCGCGCATGCCCCCCAACGTGAAGAAGGAGAGCCTGAAGCAGCTTAAGCGCCTTGATATGATGCATCCGGATGCCTCGGAGGCGACCATTGTCCGCACCTATCTCGACTGGATGCTTGATGTGCCCTGGCGCAAGAGCACCAAGGATGTGCTCGACCTGAAGGTTGCCCGGCAGGTGCTGGATGAGGACCATCACGGGTTGGAAAAGGTCAAGGAGCGTATTCTCGAGTATCTGGCGGTGCGCAAGCTGAACCGGTCAACCAAGGGACCCATTCTTTGTTTTGTCGGTCCTCCCGGTGTCGGCAAGACATCGCTGGGCAAATCCATCGCCCGGGCAATGGGCCGGAAATTTCATCGGTTATCCCTGGGCGGCATGCGGGATGAGGCCGAGATCCGCGGCCATCGCCGTACCTATATCGGGGCCATGCCGGGCCGGATCATTCAGGGGTTGAAAACCGTTGCCTCCAACAATCCGGTGTTTATGATGGATGAAATCGACAAGGTGGGTTCCGATTACCGGGGCGACCCATCTTCCGCGCTGCTCGAGGTGCTTGATCCGGAGCAGAATTTCGAGTTTTCCGATCATTATCTCAATCAGCCCTTTGATCTGTCCAAGGTGATGTTTATCACCACCGCCAACATGACGGACACCATCCCCGGCCCTCTGCTTGACCGCATGGAGGTGATACGTCTTTCCGGCTATACCCAGGAGGAGAAGCTGGCAATTACCAAGCGCTACCTGTTGCCGCGACAGATCAAGGAAAACGGCATCCAGGAAAAACATCTCATCCTGGATGATGAATCGCTGGTGCAGATCATTACCCATTATACCAAGGAAGCCGGTCTGCGCAATCTGGAGCGGGAGATCGGCAAGGTCTGCCGGAAAGTGGCGCATCGCATTGCCGAAGGCGGCAAAGGGCCCTATGCCATCACTCCGCGAACGATCAACAAGTATCTGGGGCCGCCTAAATTTCAGCCTGAGGCGGAAATTGACACCATTGACCAGCCCGGCCTGGCCACCGGCCTTGCCTGGACCGAGGTCGGCGGCGAAATTCTGTACATCGAGGTTTCTCTGCTCAAGGGCAAGGGCGGCCTGACCTTGACCGGTCAGCTTGGCGATGTCATGAAGGAATCGGCCCAGGCGGCCATGACCATCTGTCGTTCCCGGCTGGCATCGCTCGGCATGGCGGAGAACTATTTTGACGAAGTGGATGTCCATGTGCATGTGCCGGCCGGCGCCATTCCCAAGGACGGACCGTCAGCCGGCGTGACTATTGTCGCCGCCCTTTACTCGGCCATGGTCGGCAAAAAAGTGCGGCAGGATGTTGCCATGACCGGCGAGGTGACATTGCGTGGCCGGGTGCTGCCCATCGGCGGTCTGAAGGAAAAAGCCCTGGCTGCTCTGCGGGCCAAGATCACCACGGTGATCATTCCGGACCAGAACAAAACCGATCTCGTTGAGATCCCCAAGGATCTTCGGGATCAGATCAATTTTGTGCCGGTGAAAAATGTCAACCAGTTGCTCGGCAAGATTTTTTAAAGTTTTTTTGTCGAATTGATGCAGGAGCCGCAGCAAGAGACAGCCGGGGGCACACCCCCCTCGGGCGAGCCGGGAATGAGCGGATGGAGGAGGTTTTTCAGCCGCAAACGGCTTCTCGCCGTCCTGTCGGCCGCTCTTCTGGTGCCGCTGTTTTTTGTCTGGCTCTTTATTTATGCCGCTGCCCGGCCTCATTTGGCCGGGGAAGAGCCCCTTGTCGTCTTTATCCCCCCGGGCAGCGGCTTTTCCGGGGTGAAAAAGGCATTGGTCGCCAATCAGGTCATCCGCGACGACATCCGTTTCGATCTTTTGTCGCGCTGGATGGGTGCCGCAGGCAGGATGCAGGCGGGCGAATATGTTTTCCCCGCGGATTTGACCCATCGGCAGATCATTGAAAAACTTGCCAGGGGTGACGTGTATTACCGGACCCTTACCATCCCCGAGGGGTCCAATGTCAACCAGATAGCCGATCTTCTTGCCCGCGGTTTCGATTATGACCGCGACCTTGTTCTGCAGCGTGTCCGGGATCCCGAGCTGATTAAATCCTTCGGCCTTGCCGTCCCCACCCTTGAAGGATATCTTTTCCCCGATACCTATCATATCTCCCGCGGCCAGAGTCTGGATGCGGTCATTTCCATGATGGTGCAGCGCTTCAAGCTGGTGTTTTCCGAAATTTCCAAGCACGGACATGCCGCCGGTGTGACGAAGGACAAAGGGATGAACAGGCACGACGTAGTTATTCTGGCATCCATTGTCGAAAAAGAAACGGCATTGGCCGAGGAAAGGCCGCTTATTGCCGCGGTTTTTCTCAATCGACTGAAGGTGAACATGAAACTGCAGGCCGACCCGACGGTTATTTACGGTATAAACGATTTCAACGGCAATCTCACCAGGGAGGACCTGCAGACTCCCTCGCCCTACAATACGTATACCCTGCCGGGATTGCCGGCAGGACCCATTGCCAATCCCGGGAAGGAGTCGCTTGCCGCAGTGCTTCATCCGGCCGATACGGCCGATCTCTATTTCGTCGCCAAAAATGACGGCAGCGGCAGTCATTTTTTTTCCCGCAGCCTGGATGAGCACAACAAAGCGGTGCAGCGTTTTCAGTTACGATGAAGTTTTGACAACAAACAATCCGGACTGGCAAAAAAAGAGTCGGTCAGGTATGCTGACGAACATAGTGTGGGTAAAACGTTAATCAGGGAGGTCTTTATGGTGCAACATGCTGAGAATAAAAAGGAAATAAAGAAAGAGGTCGGGCTGTTACGTTGCCGGCGTGGTTTTTCCTTGATGGAATTGATGATTGTCATGGTCATTCTCGGACTTCTGGCCTCGCTGGTGGGGCCGGCTATGTTCAAGAAGCTCGGCACCGCCAAGCAGAAAACAGCCCAAACCCAGATCGGCATGCTGATGGCGGCGCTGGATGCCTACCGGCTCGATATCGGCCGTTATCCCTCGCAGGACGAAGGGCTTGAGGCCTTGGTGGTTAATCCCGGAGAGGATAAATGGGACGGCCCGTACCTGAAAAAAGGCGTTCCCGCTGACCCGTGGGATAATGACTACCAGTACCGCAACCCCGGAGAGCACAGCGAGATTGAAATTGCTTCGCTCGGAGCCGACAACCGGGAAGGCGGCGAAAAGGAAAACGCCGATGTCGGCAGCTGGGAATAAAAAAACGGTTCTGCCGTCATCCGTTGCACCGGTTTTTTTTGATCCGCGCCGGCATGCTGTCCGGCATGCCGCCTGCAACGTCTTAATCATCCTTTGTCGTATGACAGACAAAACAGCCGGTGCCTTCCGCGTCCCCGGCGTCAGCGGCAATCATCTTGCTGTAATCCCAGCGCAGAATGTCGGCATGTTCGGAGCCGTGCACCCGGTGGCAGGACAGGCACATGACAATCGCCTCCTGCCGCTGCGGGGTTGACGGGTCGATCCATGCCACCGGCGACTGGATTTCGTAGCTCGTCACCGGATTGTACTGGGCATATTCTCCTGTGGTGGGCAAGGCGATATCCGTGGGATGCCGCAGCCAGACGCTGGTTCCGGTGCCGTCGTTGTTGTGAAAGGCATTGTGGCAACCGGCGCAGTAGCTCGAGATGCTGTGGCTGGTTTTGAGCACGACCCCGTCCCCTCCCTGCCCCTTCCCTGGAACAGTGGTCTTGTCATATCCCTTGTAGAAATTATGCTCCGACACACTGGTTTGGTCCGGATGTTCCCAGGCTTCATGCTCGATGCCGGTGACATAGGCGCCTTGCGGCTCGTCGTGGGAGTTGAGGAAGCGGTAGTGATCGTTGTCCTCGTGGTGGTAAACATTGTAATGGCACCCCCGGCAGCCGCCCCGATAGTAATTTTCTCCGTTGGGGGCTGCGGCAAGTGTTTTGTGACAGGAGCTGGTAACGCCGCTGCAGCGGGTGTTGCCCGGCGCTTCCGTCAGTTTGATATCCTGCGTGGTGATTCCGTAAACATTGTGGCCGTAGCCGTGAAACTCCTGCCCCTTCGCTACCTTCTGAAAGTTGCCTCCGGCCAGGGCCTTGGTCGGGTAGTCCGCGGTTGTGTTGAAAACAATGGGGATTTTACTGCTGCCCAGATCAACGATGGTTTGATCGGTGGTGGATGAATGACAGCCGACGCAGTCGGCAATGAGCAGGCTCTGCACCGGGGCGGTCGACGTGCTGCCGCCGGCAAGCGTGCCGTCCGCAGTCCACCCGACCCCCGCCCCGCTGTGCACCAGCGGGCTGCCGTCCTGGGAATTGTGCATGGTGTGGCAGTTGGCGCATGCGCCGCTGACCTTGGCCGAGGCGACTGTGGAAAAAACAAGGGGTGAGGCTGCCAGGGCGAGAATCAGCGTGACGCTTTTTCGGCGCGAAATGGGGGGCTTCATATTTTGTCAGGCTCTCAGTTTGTCATTTTATTTGTAACATTTGTCAGCTTAATTAATAACGGAGCCGGAAAATTTTACAATGCGGCAAATTGCCGCATTGTCGCGGATGTTTGCCGGGAAACGAGAAGATTGGGAAAGATTTTTTCGGGAAAACGCGCAATGATTATTTGGACCGGGTCGGGTATGGCGCTGTTTGCAGAGAAGATGGGCTGAGAGGGTGCAGGGCGGAGAAAAAGGCGCAAAGCGTCCGATTGGGAAGCGTGCCTTTTCCCCGCCCTGGGTAAAACATTAAGCGGCCGGAGTGGTTTCTTCCGCTGTCCGGCGAAAATCTATTTCCGCCTGGGTCGGATTCATGTCCGGATCACCAATGATCTGAATGATCACATTGTAGGTTTTTTCAAGTTCGAGAATATCGGCACGTTTCTGATTCTGCAGATATTGAGCGATGTCCAGGGGAAAGCGGCAGGTGATCTTGTCGGTTGACTGCTTGATGGCGCCTGTATGGATACGGCGCAGCAGTGAAAGCGCCATGGTTTCCACTGAACGCACCATGCCCAGACCCTGGCAGTGGGAGCAGATAATATAGCTGCCTTTCTGCACCGGCGGACCCAGTCGCTGTCGGGAAATCTGCATGAGTCCGAATTTGGAGATGCGGCTGATGTCCACCTTGGCCTTGTCTCGTTTCATGCAGTTTTTGACCTGTTTTTCCACCTCGCGAATGTGCTTTTTGTCTCGCATGTCGATGAAGTCGACAACGATGAGGCCGCCAAGGTCGCGGAGACGAAGCTGTCGCGCCATTTCTTCCGCCGCTTCCATGTTGGCCAGGAAGATTGTTTCTTCAAAATTCTTGTCTTTTGATGTGCGCCCGGAGTTGACGTCGATGGCCACCAGGGCCTCGGTTGGGTTGATGACAATCGACCCGCCGGACGGCAGACTGACGGTTGGCTGGTAAATCTGTTCGATCTGCTCTTCAATCTGAAACAGGTTGAAAATGGGACGATTGCCCTTGTGCATTTTGACTTTCGCCGTTCTTTGTCGGGCCGGCAGCAGATTGAGGAAGTTGACAACCTGGTCATGGGTGTTCTGGTTGTCGACCAGTATTTCCTTAATGTCCGGGGTGAAATGATCGCGGAGAAAACGGGCGGTGACATCCTGCTCTTTGTAGACGAGTGCGGGGGCTGTCATGGTCTGGCCGCGTTTTTTGATCTCCTTCCACAGGCTCAACTGGTAACGGATGTCCTGGGCCAGAGCGGTTTTGGTCACATCCATGCTGGCGGTGCGAACAATATAGCCTATTTCTTCGGGAAGATTGGCGGAGGCGACAATTTCCCGCAGCTTGCGCCGCAGTTCTTCGTCCTCGATTTTTCTTGAGATGCCGTGGCTGTCGCTGCCCGGCATGAGCACCACATAACGACCGGGCATGGAGAGATAGGTGGTGAGTCCGGCCCCTTTGTTGCCGGTCGACTCTTTGACCACCTCCACCAGCACTTCCTGGCCTTTACGGATAACCTCCTGGATTTTCAGATCTTTCCAGTGGGTGGTGGGGGGGACATCCTTGCAGTAATATTCCGGATGGATGTCGCCGAAGGGCAGAAAGCCGTTGCGTTCAATGCCGAGATCGACAAAAACCGCCTGCAGGTTGGGCTCGATGGCGGTAATGATGCCTTTGTAGATATTGCCCTTGGTTTGTTCCTGGGAAACCGTCTCCAGGTGAAATGATTCCAGTTTGCCGTTTTCCAGTAAGGCAATGCGGGCCTCCTCCGGCTCCTCGGAATTGATCAGGAGTTTGAGGGAAACCGGGGCTTCCGGTTTTTCTTCTTCTTCCGCTGGTTTGGGTTTCGCTGTTTCGCCGGTTTTGCTTTTTGCCGCCGGTTTCTTGCGGCGCGGCTTGCTTTTTTTGGGGCTTGTTTTTTTCTCTGCCGCTTTTTCCAGCGTTTCGTCCGAGTTTGCTTCGGTTGTTTTTTCGTCGTTCATTGTATTCCTTCAATGGGCAGACAGTTTCAGCGAGGATCTGCGAGGGCTTCTGGTTCTTTCCTCGATTACGATGCCTGCGGTGTCTGGTAGTAAATTTTTCCCTGGTGTACCGTCTGGATGATTTCTCCGCTTTTTCTCATGAATTGAATGAGATCAGCGGTGGATTCGTCGTCGAGATTCAAGGCCTCGCAGATATCCGCTTCGGTGCAGGGTCTTCTTTTGAGCATTTCGAACAGCTCGTTTTTTTTGGCCGTCTGGACGCCGGTTCGTTGCCGTTTGTGGAAATCGGCAATGACTTCCACGGTGCCGGGCAATCGGCGTCCGATATCGTTCAGTTCTTTTTCCGTCAAGGCGCGGGCAAAAGATTCAAGTGGCGGGCGCACCACGGTGTTGAGCTGGATTCTGGCCGGTTTGATCCGGGCAAGAGCCTTTTGCAATGCCGTAATGTCGTCAGCCGAATCGTTGATGCCCTTGGCCAGCAGAATCTCAAGCCACAGTTCTCCTTTGAATTCTGAGCAAAAAAGCGAAAGTCCGTTGATGATCTCTTCCAGCCGGGAGCAGCTTGCCGGCCGGTTGATTTTACGGAAACTTTCCTCGCGCGCCGCATCAAGGGATGGGATAACGATGTCCGCATCCAGGAGTGCATCCCGTACCTCTGTAAGGTGAAACAGCGAACCGTTGGTGAGCACGGCCACCGGTTTGCCGCTTTTTGCTTTCAGATGGCGGATAATGTCGGCCAGTCCGGTGTGCAAGGTTGGTTCCCCGCTGCCGGTAATGGTGAAGACATCGACCGGCCGTGAGGGATTGACCGTCGCAAGAAAGTCGTCGATCTCGGCGATGATGTCGGCGGTCGGGGTATATTCCTTGCGGTCACAGGTAAATAGTGTGGTGGGGCCAACTTCACAATAAATACAGTTGAAGTTGCATATTTTAGCTGGAACAAGATCGATGCCGAGTGACAGGCCGAGGCGGCGTGAGTTGACGGGTCCGAACAGATATTTCATTAAAAAAATTTATAGATGATTTGAGTGCCTTGTAAAATAATTCCATCGGCCGGGTCCGCGGCATTCTCGCGGAGTCGGGCGTTTAAAGAATTTGCATGCCTGCGTGCCTCGGAGCGCTTTTGCTTCCAGGCACGGCAAGGATGAATTTTTACAAGCTTATCATAATTTGTCGTAATTTAAAAAATTAACTTATACACTTAAAAACAATCAGCTCAACTTGGCAAGAGAAAGTTTTGCCTTGACACGCTTTATTGGGAAACGGTAGGTTCTGTAACTTGAGCACATATGCCTTGTCTTGCGGCTCTATGAATTTATCAGGCGGGGCGCAGGAGAGTGGCTTCTTTGTTGCAACTGGTTGATATGCCGTGAAATAATGTAAAAGTCTCATTTTGATTTAATACATCTGAATAAGGAAATGCCATGCGAAGCGATGCGGTAAAAAAAGGCTTGGAAAGAGCTCCCCACAGGTCACTTTTTAAGGCCATGGGATATACCAATGAAGAAATAAGCCGGCCGCTGATCGGTATCGGCCACGCCCATAACGAGATCATCCCCGGCCATATTCATCTTGACAAGATCGTGGAAGCCGTCAAGGCCGGAGTGAGAATGGCCGGCGGCACCCCGATATCCTTTGCCACCATCGGCGTGTGCGACGGCATTGCCATGAACCATAAGGGGATGAAATATTCCCTGGCCAGTCGTGAGATCATCGCCGATTCGGTTGAAATTATGGGTCAGGCTCATCCCTTTGATGCCATGGTGCTTGTTCCCAATTGCGACAAGGTGGTGCCCGGCATGCTCATGGCCATGCTGCGGCTCAATATTCCGGCGGTCATGGTGAGCGGCGGACCCATGCTCACCGGTCGTTTCCAGGGGCGGGACGTTCACCTGGTCAGTGTTTTCGAGGGGGTGGGAAGGGTCAAGGCCAAGACCATGACCATGGAGGAGCTCGATGAACTGGAAGACGCCGCCTGCCCAAGCTGCGGCTCCTGTTCCGGAATGTTCACCGCCAATTCCATGAACTGCCTGACCGAGGCACTTGGACTCGGGCTGCCGGGCAACGGGACCATTCCCGCGGTGGCCTCGGCCCGTATCCGGCTGGCCAAACAGGCGGGCATGGCGGTGATGAATCTTTTTCATGAGGACATCAAGCCGCGGGACATCGCCACCCGTGAAGCCTTTGAAAATGCCATGGCGGTCGACATGGCCCTGGGGTGCTCCACCAATACCGTGCTGCATGTGCCGGCCATAGCCAGGGAAGCGGGAGTTGATCTGCCCCTTGCGACCTTTAATGAGGTCAGCATGCGGGTGCCGCATATCTGCAGTCTTATTCCGGGGGGGCCGCACAGCCTCCAGCAGCTCAACGAGGCGGGCGGCGTCCAGGCCGTCATGCGCGAACTGCTGAATACCGAATTTGGTTTACATCAGAATGTCAGGACGGTCACCGGATTTACCCTTGGCGAGAATCTTAACCGGGCCAAGGTTCGTGACAGCGAGATCATCCGCGGCGTTGACAACCCCTACCATAAACAGGGTGGCATTGCCGTGCTGTACGGCAATCTCGCCCCTGAAGGGGCAGTGGTGAAGCAATCCGCCGTGGCCCCGGAAATGATGTGCCATAGCGGCCCGGCCCGCATCTTTGATTCCGAGGAAGAGGCACAAACCGCCATTCTGGCCGGAGCGATCAAACCCGGAGACGTGGTGGTCATCCGTTACTGCGGCCCGAAAGGCGGCCCCGGCATGCCGGAAATGCTTTCGCCCACCTCGGCGATCATCGGCATGGGACTCGGGAAAAGCGTGGCGCTCATTACCGACGGCCGCTTCAGCGGCGGCACCCAGGGCGCCTGCGTCGGCCATGTATCGCCCGAGGCGGCCGAAGGCGGGCCCATCGGACTGATCAAGGAGGGTGATACCATTGTCGTCGACATCACCAACAAAAAACTGCATTGTGAAGTGGATGCGCCTGAGATGGCGCGACGCCGGGAGGCATGGCGCCCTCCGGCACCTAAAATTACCACGGGGTATATTGCCCGTTACGCGAAAATGGTCGGTTCCGGCAGTTCCGGCGCTATTCTCGCCTGATTCCAGAGGATGACGGGAAAATCGGCGTTTTGCTTATGAGAAAAAAAATCAGCTCCAAAAGAATTGCGGCTCTCACGGCGTTGTGCTGCAGCCTGTGGATCGTGCCGTGCGGAGCCAAGGATTTTGCCTCCGAGCCATGGGAGATCAGTGCCGACAAAATCAGCCGTTTCACCCAGCCGGAGGTGGTGGTTGCCGAAGGGAATGTCGTGCTCCGCCGGGTGGATGACAAAAGTGCTGATCCGGTGGTGATCAAGGCGGACTGGATGCGCTATAATCTTGTCGACGGCGAGGTACTGGCCAGGGGTGCTTTGTCCATGCATTCGCCCAATCAGGATGTGGTCGGGCAAGAGGCGCTGATTGATCTGCAGAAGGAAACAGCGGCCCTTGTCGACACCTCGCTTTTCGTGCCGGAAAATAATCTCCACTTTTCCGGCAGGGAAGTGGATAAAACGGATGCCATCACCTATCACTTCAAGGATGGCGATTTTACCACCTGCAAGGTGGAAGAGGGCAAAACCCTCCCCTGGCAGTTTCATTCCGCCGAGGCGACGGTGAAGCTGGAAAAGGTGGTGACGCTCAAGCATACGGTGCTTCGGGTTCGGGATATTCCTGTCCTCTATGTGCCCTATTTTGTTTTCCCCGCCAACACCAAAAGAAAAAGCGGTTTTCTGCTGCCGGAAATATCCCAGTCGACCCTGAGCGGCTCCGGCCTCATTACGCCCTTTTTTGTCGATCTCTCTCCCAGCAGCGATATCACCGTTTACCCGGGATATCTTTCGAAAAGAGGGGCTGTGGCCGGAGTTGAATTTCGTTACGCGGCGGATTACAATTCGAAAGGCACCATCGCCGGCACCTACATCTATGATAAAACCGCGGACACCGCGGAAGATGACTATAACTCCGACGATTATCTGCGAACCGAGCATAACAGATACTGGGTTCGCGGCAAGCTGGACCATGATTTCGGCAGCAACCTGTGGCTGCGGGCTGACCTCGATCGCGCCTCCGACCGCGACTATCTTCAGGAGATTGGCGGTTTTGCCAATGGCTTTGACGAAAGCGAGGATAATTTTCTGCTCAATTACCATCGGGGGCTGGAGGAGGAAACCCTGCCCTATCGGACCTCGCAGATGCAGTTGACCAAGTTCTGGTCCTCGTCATTCGTGGGGGGCCAGTTCGCCGGCGTTGATGATCTGGTGGGAGGCGATGACGACCCCAGCCAGGTGAACACCCTGCCCCGGCTTCTTTACAGTGGCGTTTTGGAGCTGACCGACATACCGTTTGGCCTGAGCTGGGATTCCAGCTATGTTCATTACTGGCGCGAGGACGGGATTGGCGAACAGCGTGTTGATCTGTATCCAGAGGTAATCGCCTCCCTTCCCCTCGGTCATTTTTTCGAGGGAACCGTCAGCAGCGGCGTGCGGGAAACCTTTTACTCCATTGAGTCCAACGGTTCGTCCGAGCCGGATTGGGAATATGACGACGAGCAGACCCGTTCCGCCTGGGACCTGAACGCCAATATCGCCACCACCCTGGAGCGCGATTTTGCCATGAATATCGGTTCGGCTTCCGGTTTAAACCATTCCTTCCGGCCCGAGATCGGCTACACCTATCTTACCGTGAATCCTGAGGATGAATTGCCGGAGATTGACGAAATAGATATACTTGAGCGAGGAAATTCACTTTCCTACAGCCTGAATAATTATTTCCGGGTCAGCGGCGGCACGGGCGATGATTTATATAACCGTTACGCCGGGTATGTGAAAATCGAACAGGCCTATAACATTGACGAGGCACGGCGCGACCTTGCCGGGCCTGATGATGAACGGCAGCCTTTTTCCGATATCTTGCTCAAGATAAATCTCTACCCCATGGCTCGCTGGCAAACGCGATACACAACGGCCATGAGTGTTTACGGGGAGGGGGTGACCCGCTACGATCTCTTTAGCGAATACACCTCGAAACGGGGCGACAGTGTGTCCCTTGACTACCGCTACACAAAAGGAACGGAAATCAACCAGCTCAACGCGGAATTGAAAACCCGGCTGACGGATACTTTTTATATCGAGGGCGATTTTAAACAGTCGCTGGATACCAACGAGATTGTCAGCTCTTCCCTCGGCCTTGTCTACCATCCCCAGTGCTGGGCCATTAAATTCCTGGCGGAGAAAAGTACCGATGATGAGCGGATTGCCGTCATGTTTTCCCTGGTCGGACTCGGGCAGTCCCTGGGTATTGGTTTTACCGGGGATCTGGTGGAAAAGGCGGTAGATCTCGACACCGGCAGCGGCGAGCTTGATCTTGATGATTTCGAATGAGGAGACGGCGGTGAAGTACTTTGATGTTTTTAACGGGGATGCCGACGGTATCTGCGCCCTGCATCAGCTTCGTCTGGCGGAGCCCCGCCGGTCGCAGCTTGTTTCCGGGGTAAAGCGTGATATCCGGCTGCTTGACGCCCTTGCGGCTGATCCGGGTATTTCCGGGGCGGTCATCACGGTGCTGGATATTTCGCTGGACAGCAACAGGGAAGCGCTTGCCGCTCTTCTGCGTCGCGGCAATGCCGTCACCTATCTTGATCATCATTTTGCCGGTGAGATCCCTGATTCCGCTTTGTTGCACGCCACCATCGACCCTGGACCGGATGTTTGCACCGGGCTGCTTGTCGACCGGCTGCTCGGCGGTCGATACCGACCCTGGGCGATTGTCGCCGCCTTCGGGGATAACCTGCATGCGGTTGCCGGTCGGGCCGCCCAGACGATGAATTTTTCTCCCGTGGAAGTGAAAATCCTACAGGAGTTAGGCGAATTGATGAATTATAACGGCTACGGACGGGACCCGGCGGACCTGCACTTTCGTCCGGAAGAGCTTTTTGCCGCGGTTCAACCCTATGAAAATCCGCTTCATTTCTATCGGGAATCCCCGGTGCTCGATAAGCTGCGACAGGGGTATGCGGACGACATGGAGCTGGCCCGCGCCTCTTCTCCCCTTGCGGAAAACGCGCACGGCCGCATCTTCAGCTTTCCTGACGCGCCATGGTGCCGTCGGGTGGCCGGCGTGTTCAGCAATGAAAAAGCCAGGGAGCTTGAAGGCAAGGCCCACGCTCTGCTGGTGGATAATGGCGACGGCACGTTACTGGTCAGTGTTCGGGCCCCCCTGGCGGATAAGCAGGGAGCGGCGGCCCTGTGCCGAAAATTTCCCACCGGCGGCGGGCGCGAGGCAGCGGCCGGTATCAATGCCCTGCCGTCCGCGTTGCTTCAGGATTTTGTTGCCGCTTTCTTCTTGAACTGGCAAGGGGAAGCTGCTTTTTGAACCGTATATGCCTTCCCTTTGATGTATGAACGGAAAAAGGAGACTTTTGTTGATGATCAGATATCTTTTTATCCTGCTTGTTGTCGTTTTTGCGGCGTTTTCATCCGGGGCTCGGGCGGAGGACGTAACGACGCCCAAGGCTGCCGACCTGGTAAAGGATGGGCAGTCGATAGATCTTGCGTCACCGCGTTACCAGGAGCTGTTCAAGGAACTGCGGGAGAAGCACGATTTCACCCAGTCGGAATTGGACCGCATATTTGCCGGGGTCGCCATCAAGCAAAGGGTGTTGGAGCTCATGGATACCCAATGGGAGGCCAAGCCTTATTATCAATACTTTCCGCGTTTCATTACACCGCAAGTGATAGCCGAGGGACGGGAAAAGTTGGCGGAGAATAAGGAACTGCTTGATAGAGTCGAGGCGGAATTGGGTGTGGCGCGCGAAGTTGTCGTGGCAATCTGGGGGATTGAAACCCGTTTCGGCCGGCACAAGGGCGCTTTCAACCTGTTTCAGACCCTGAACACCATGTTTGACGCCTACCCCCGCCGCAGTAATTTCTATCGAGGCCAGCTGGTCAGCTTTCTTGTCCTGTGCAAGGAAAATAATGTGGACCCTCTTTCCGTAACCGGTTCCTACGGCGGCGCCTTTGGCCAGACCCAATTCATTCCCTCGAGTTTTCGGGAATATGCGGTTGACTTTGACAAGGACGGCAACCGGGACGTGTGGAGTTCCACCCCTGATGTGCTGGCCAGTATTGCCAATTATCTGCAGAAGTTCGGCTGGGTATTCAAGGCGCCCATCTATCATGAAATCGGATCAGATCTGAAGAGCGAGGTGCTGAAGGCCGCTTTCGAAAAGGGCAGAAAGGGATTGGTGCCCGTCGCCGAGGTTGCCCGGATCCAAGGGGTTCATCTGCCCGCTGCGCCGGCAAACAAGGATGTGACCATTGTCGGTCTTGAGCTTGAAGGCGGAGGGATGCGTTACGTGGCGGGCTATCCGAATTTTCAGGCGATTACCGCCTGGAACAATTCAAACCGCTATGCCATGGCCGTAACCGAGCTGGCTGAAAAACTGAAGTAATGCGGTGCGTGCCGCGGGGCGGTCGTCCAGGTTAAAATATCAGCCAGGCGATTGCCGCGGAAAAGATCAGGCAGTAGACAAGTCCCATGAAGTATTGAAGCGGGTTGGAGAAAAGGGTCGGCAGGGTGCCGATTGACAGCATGGCAAAACAGCCGATTGCTGCATGCAGTCGACGGGGATCTCCTTTGACGGCTTTCTTGAACATGCTTTTGATGGAATGCCGTTCATTCATGGGGAGCGCGGGTGAATCGGCCGTCACGGCTGATTCTGCTGTTCGTGAAAGAGCTCGATAAAACGGCGCAGAATATTTTTCCCCTCTTTTTCAATTTCAAAAAATTCCACCCCGGTCCTGAAGGTTTCAGGACCATCCGCATGAGAGTGGATCACCGTGCCCTGAAAGCTGATCAGTTCTTCTTCCAGGGCAATCAGCATCATAAGGGTGCTGCCCGTGCCCATGGCAAAATTCGTCTCAAGAAGGATGCCGCCCTCCGAGACGTTCAGCGTCCTGCCCATGCCTTCATGGGTGACGGAACCTTCTTCATCCTCGCACAGATAGGCCAGATTCAGGGAATCATATCGTGCCTGTTTTCTTCTTTCGCTGGACATAGAGTTCTCTGTTTATAGTTAGGGGAAGGAAGTGAATCTGCCGCTGGTAAAAGCTGCAATGCGTCGTGACTTCTCCTTGTAAACTAGCCAAGGAAGGTTTCCTCTGTCAAGGATAAATCGTGTCCGCCCTTCCGTCGCCAAACAAAACGGGCGCCCTGTGGAGGGCGCCCGTTTCGGCAAAGAGTCTGTTGCGGCCGTTGAACCGGCCAACTTATTTGTTTACGATGATGTAACTATCCAGGTAGATAGGCTGAAGGCTGTAGACTGAAGGAAAAGCGCCTAAAATATGTAATACGACAGTACCGGCAGCCCTATAGCCTTCAGTCTACAGTCTAAACAGCTGGATAGTTACACGATGATTTATTTTTTACCCATGGTCTTGCTGCCGCTGACCAGGTCATCAACAACCGTGGGATCGGCCAAAGTGGAGGTATCTCCGAAGTCGTCCTGTCCGGCCGCAATTTTCCGCAGGATACGGCGCATGATTTTGCCGCTTCTGGTTTTGGGCAGCCCCTGGGAAAACTGAATGATCTCCGGGGTGGCAATCGGACCGATTTCCTTGCGGACATGGGTGCGCAGTGCCTGTCGCAACTCATCGGACGGCTCAAACCCCGACTTCAGGGAAACATAGGAGTAGATGGTCTGGCCCTTGATCGGATGGGGCGCGCCGACAACCGCGGCCTCGGCCACCGCTTCGTGGGCCACCAGGGCGGATTCGATCTCCGCGGTTCCCAGGCGGTGTCCGGAAACGTTGATAACGTCGTCGAGGCGGCCCATGATCCAGTAGTAGCCGTCGGCATCGCGGCGCACACCGTCTTCCGGGTCGTAGATGCCGGGGTAGCGATCAAAGTAGGTTTTCTTGAAGCGTTCCGGGTCGCCGAAGACGCCCCGCAGCATGCCGGGCCATGGCTTTTTCACCACCAGATGGCCGCCTTCATTGACGCCGGCCCGATTCCCTTTTTCATCGTAAATGTCAACATCGATACCCGGCAGGGGCAGGGTGGCGGAGCCGGGTTTCAGCGGCGTGGCGTAGGGCAGCGCCGAAATCATGATGCCGCCTGTTTCGGTCTGCCACCAGGTGTCGACAATGGGCAGCCTGGAGCCGCCGATATGGGCATGATACCACATCCAGGCTTCGGGGTTGATCGGCTCGCCGACGCTGCCCAGCAGACGCAGCGAGGAGAGATCGTATTTCTTGGTCCAGTCAACGCCTTCGCGCATCAGGGCCCGGATGACGGTGGGGGCGGTGTAAAAAATGTTCACCTTGAATTTTTCCACAATCTTCCAGAAACGATCCGGCCCGGGATAGGACGGCACGCCTTCAAACATGACCGAGGTTCCTCCCAGGGCAAGCGGGCCATAGAGGATGTAGCTGTGACCGGTGATCCAGCCGATGTCGGCGGTGCACCAGTAAACGTCGTCGTCCTTGAGGTCGAAAACCCACTGGCAGGTATGGGCTGCATAGGTGATGTAGCCGCCGGTGGTGTGAACCACCCCTTTGGGTTTGCCGGTGCTGCCGCTGGTGTAAAGGATGAAGAGGATGTCTTCGGCGTCCATGCTTTCGGCCGGGCAGTTGTCGGTGAGTTCCGGGGCGCTCATCTCCTCGTGCCACCAGACATCACGGCCCTCCTTCATGCTGACTTCATTCCCGGCCCGTTTGACGATGATGCTGGTTTTGATGCTGTCGCATTCGTCAAGGGCTTCATCGGCATTGGGTTTGAGGGGGATTGTTTTTCCGGCCCGCAGCACGGCGTCGGCCGTGATCAGCACCTTGGCCTCGCAGTCCTGAACGCGGCTGCGCAGGCTGTGGGCGGAAAATCCGGCAAAGACCACGGAATGGATGGCGCCGATCCTGGCGCAGGCCAGCAGGGAGATGGCGAGTTCGGGAATCATCGGCAGGTAAACCGCCACCCGATCACCTTTTTTCACCCCGAATTTCTTTAAGACATTGGCAAAGCGGCACACCTCGCGGTGCAGCATCTGGTAGGTGTAGACCTTGACGTCATTTTCCGGTTCTCCCTGGAAAATGAGCGCGGCCTTGTTGCGGCGGCCGTCAGTCAGGTGGCGGTCAAGGCAGTTGTAGGAAATGTTCAGCTTGCCGCCCTGAAACCATTGGATTTCCGGCTTGTGCAGATCCGCATCGAGCACTTTGTCCCATTTTTTGTCCCAGGTGATAAGCTCTTCGGCCCGGTCAGCCCAGAAGCCGTCCGGGTCTTCCATGGAGCGCTTGTAATGGGCTCGGTATTCATCCATGCTCTTAACGTGGGCGGCTGCCTGGCGGTCGGCCGGGGGGTTGAAGATCCGATCTTCGGTCATTAGGCTTTCAATTTTGCTTTCTTCAGTGCTCATTTTGCCTCCCTGAAAAATATGTTTTGAAATGGAAAAAAATCACCGGTAATCTTACCGAAGGTAAACATACCTAGAAAATGCTTTCCTTGATAACCAATGGACTTGTTCGCGGTCAAGATAAAAAGAAGGTGTTATGCTGTTTTTTCAATTTTTGCCGGTTTTGCGAATGATTTTTAATGTTGAATGACCTTTTGGAGCATGTCAAGCAGAAAATTTTTCGAAAAAAATAATGATTGAAAATAGCAAAAAGAAGGGTGTTTGTGATATATTTTTTTCGTTTATTTTTCACGGGCGGCAAAGGGGGCTGCACTGCACGAATGAGAAGGAAATTGACCACAAAGCCTTTCAGGCCGATAACGCAAGGCTTTTTCGTGCTGTTTCTGTCCGTGCTGTTTGCGGTAGCGCCGCCCAAGCCCGTTCATCCCTGCGATGGCCTGATCCGCATGGAGCGCGATGAGTGGCCCTTTTTGCTCGATGATACAGCCCCGGGCGATCTGCAACAAAGTGTTGACAGAAGCATCGCTTTTCTGAGTAAAATCAAAAAAGATGAACAATTTGTCCTGTGCGGCCGGACATATTCCGCTGCGTATCTTCGCCTCGGCCTTGAAGTCTTTGGGCGGGGACTGGCCCTTGCGGCCGATGAAAAGGAGTTTCAGCGTTTCCTGCTGAATAACTTTATTCTCTGTCGGGCAAAGGGGGGAGATGGGGCCGGCACGATGCTGGTCACCGGTTACTATGAGCCCCTGCTGGCCGGAAGCCTGGAGAAAAAAGCGCCGTATCTGTACCCGTTGTATCGTCGCCCCGCCGATCTTGTTGAAAGAACAAGGGATGACGGCGGAAAAGAAGTCGGTCGCCTTGCTTCCGGCGAATTTATCCCCTATTGGACGAGAAGGGAGATTGAGCAGGGAAATCTGCCGCCGGGCAATGAGATAGTGTATCTGGCTGATCCGGTCGATGTTTTTGTTCTCCAGGTGCAAGGCTCCGGCAAGGTCCGGCTGCCGGACGGCTCCGTCGGAAAAGTGCGGTATGCGGCCAATAACGGCAGGCAATATCGCAGCATCGGCCGCCTGCTGGTTGACAGGGGTGCCATGACCCTGGAAGAGGTCACCCTGCCGAAGATCATCGATTACCTGCATGCTCATCCGGATGAAGTGGAGGAGATTCTGCGCCACAATGACAGGTATATCTTTTTTTCATTGGTGGATGGTGAAAACGACCGCCCGCTGGAAGGGCCTTTGGGTAGCTTTGGGCAGCCGCTCACCGGCGGACGTTCCCTGGCGCTTGATAAAAAATGTTTCCCCGCCCCGCTGGTGGGCTTTTTGGAAACGGAGCTCCCCCGCTTTGATGCGGACGGCAATCTGACCGGATGGCGCGCGACGCATCGGTTTGTCGTCAACCAGGACACCGGCGCCGCCATTCAGGGGCCGGGTCGGGTGGATTTTTTTCTCGGCGGCGATAAATATGCAGAGCAGGCGGCCGGGGTCATGAAGCAGCCCGGCGCGCTCTATTTTTTTCTTTTGAACGACGAAAGAGACTACACGGGGCTCCTCGGAAACTGATACGGAGGTTTGCATGAAACAACCTGAAACGGATTACTGGATTGCCAGTATGCTGGAAACCTATACAAATGTCTCTGATCTCAATATTACGGTGGGAAAACCGTTGCAGGTGGAAACGTCCGGCGTGCTGAGCCCGGTGCGGGTTGCGCCGGATGTGCCGGAAATCACTCCTTTTCAGGCCGAAGTCTTCGCCCTGAATGTGATTGCCGGCAATAAACGTCTGCTCAAGGACCTGGCCACCACCGGCTCATGCGACCTTTCGTACTGGTTGGGAAGAAAGGCCCGTTTCAGGGTCAATGTCTTTTCCCAGAAAAATAATCTCTCCACCGTCCTGAGAAAGCTGCCCACCGAAATTCCAACCATCAAGAGCCTCAATCTGCCGCCGGTCATGAACAAGATGTCCGATGAGCTGAACGGGCTGATTCTGGTTACCGGCGCCACCGGTTCCGGTAAATCAACCACCCTTGCCGCCCTGCTCAACAAGATCAATCATGAACGGGCGGTCCATGTCGTTACCCTCGAAGACCCCATCGAGTTTGTTCATCCCCATCTGCAGGCCACCTTCAACCAGCGGGAACAGGGCAATGACTTTGATACCTTTGCCAATGGGCTTCGTGCCGCCCTGCGTCAGGCTCCCAAGGTTATTCTGGTGGGTGAGATGCGTGACCGGGAAACCATGGAGATCGGCCTGACCGCCTCGGAGACCGGACATCTGGTGCTCAGTACCCTGCATACGGTGGATGCCGGATCGACCATCAACCGCTGTCTCGGCATGTTTGAGCATGATGAACAGCCGCAGATCAGAAACAGGCTGGTGGACACCGTTCGCTGGATTATCTGCCAGCGGCTGCTGCCGAAAGTAGCCGGCGGCCGGGTGGCGGCCTTTGAGGTGATGGGCATGAATTTGCGCATCCGGGAGGTCGTTCTCAACGGCGAATCCGAAGGCAAAACCTTTTACGAGATCATCAGCGACGGCACCGCCATGGGCATGACCACCTTTGATCAGTATATCCTTCAGCTTTATGAAAAAGGCCTGGTCACCGAGGAAACGGCCATGGGGTACTGCTCACGCCGCAGCGCGATGGGTCGCGGTCTTGACCTGATCAAGGCCGCCAAGGGCGAAACAACCACGGGTATAACCGGTTTGTCCATGGAGGAGGAAAAGAAAGGAAAATATGATGCCTTTTCCCGATAATTACCCTGTTAACGGAAGCAGAAGCATACGGAGGAACCGATGATTTCCGCATGCGGTCATTGCGGCAGAGCGCTCAACCTGAACGAGGCGCAGCTGCAGAAAATTGAAAATGCCCTTGCTGCCTTGCCCCCCGGCAAGTCGCTCAAGTTTAATTGCCCTCACTGTCAGAAGCCGATTGAGATGCGGCGTGCCGAGAAGGCGGAACCTGTTGCCCCGGCCCCGGCTTCGACGGCGGCAAAGCCGGTTGCCGCTCAAGGCCGGACCCTTGATCCGCCGGATCCGCCTGATCTCGGCTGGCTGGAAAGGGGGGATCTGGGCAGCGGCGAGGTTATCGAGGACGTGCCGCAGGTGCTCATTCTGGTGCAGGATGAGCAGGTCAAGGCTGATATGGCCCAGTTTTTCGATGACATGGGGTATAAGCCGATTCTGCCGAAGACCGCGGAGGATGCCCTTGAGCGCATGCGCTTTACCAATGTCGCCGCAGTGGTGCTTCATTCGAATTTCGAAGGAACTCTCCAGGGGTCCTCTGTTCATGCCCATATGCAGGGCCTGTCCATGAACAGGCGGCGTTATATTTTTTATGTTCTGGTCGGGCCGGAATTTCATACCTTGTACAATCTTGAGGCCCTGGCAAACAGCGCCAATCTGGTGATTAATGAAAAGGACCTGTCCGCCTTTCCCCTGGTGTTGAAAAAGGGTTTGCGTGATTATGAGGAACTTTTCGGTCCCTATCTTGCCGCCTTGGAAGCAATGGGGAAGAAATAACAAAGGAACAGATGATGGAACTCATAAAATGGAATGCGAAATACAGTGTCGGGGTTGATGAAATAGATGCGCAGCACCAGCAGCTTTTCGCCTTGCTCAATCGGTTTATCGAAAATTTCGGCGGCGAGGAAAAAATGGGGCTGGAAGATGTGCTGGAGGAGATGGTGAACTACATCGACTATCATTTCACCTGCGAGGAGAAATATTTTCAAGCCCATCCCCAATTTGAAGCGCATCGCCGGGAGCATTACGAATTCGTCAGGAAGACCCTGCAGTTGCAGAAAGACTATCGTGAGAAGCGGGTCGACATTACCCGGGATGTCCTGCAATTTCTCGTCGCCTGGTTGAAGAATCATATCCTCGGCGTTGATAAAAAATATTTCGACGATATGAAAACGGTTTCCGCCTGATCACGGCGGATGGATCGGCAACAACTGAAAAACAAGCCCGGAAGGGCACGGAGTCATCCGGGCTTGTTTTGTTATTTTTCCCGCAGGACCCGGCTGACCATGCCGCTTAACTGCTCAATATCGTATGGCTTCGGCACAACGCCTCGAAAACCGTAATTCTTGTAGTCGGCCATGATGGGGTCATTGGCATAGCCGCTGGAAACAATGGCGCGGACCCCGGGGTCGATTTCCCGCAGTTTTGCAAGTGTCTCCTTGCCCCCCATTCCTCCCGGAATGGTCAAATCCATGAGAACGGCATCATAGGGACGTCCTTGGTCGGCCGCCTTTTTGTACCGCTCAATGGTTTCTTTTCCTTCCGCGCTTTCATCAACTTCATAGCCGAGCATCGCGAGCATTTGCACCGCCACGTCGCGAACCATGTCCTCGTCGTCCATCACGAGAATTCTGCCTTTCCCCGGCAGGTTTTTTTCGGTGCTGCTCCGGCTGACCGGCGCTGCCGAATCCGTGGCGGGCAGGTGGATGAAAAAGGTAGAGCCGCCTCCAGGGCAGGATGCAACGGTGATGTGGCCCAGGTGTTTTTTGACGATGGAATAGCAGATGGCGAGGCCCAAACCGTGTCCGGTTTCTTTGGTGGTGAAGTAGGGATCAAAGATTTTATCCAGATACCTGGAATCGATTCCCTCGCCCTCATCATGGATGGCGATCTTGATGTATTTTCCGTTTTTAAGGGGCAGGCCGGTGCCGGGACCAATGACGATATTCTCCGCGCTGATTGTGACGATCCCTCCTTCAGGCATGGCTTGGGCGGCATTGATGACCAGATTCTGAATGACCTGACCAATTTGTCCTTCGTCGATCTCCACATTCCAGAGATCCTCGGCCAGGGAGAACTCGCATTTTATTTTTGAGCCCATGGAGGCGAACCGGGCGCAATCAACCAGCAGCTTGCGGGTGGAGGTGAGCATTGTTACGGGAGAGCCGCCTTTGGCAAAGGTCAGCAGTTGCTGGGTAAGGCTTTTGGCCCTGGATGATGCTTTTTCGGAATCGGAAAGCAGCTGGTAGATTTTTTCATCCGGTGGCGCATATCGTTTCGCCAGGGCCACGTTGCCGAGGATCGAGGTGAGAAGATTGTTGAAATCGTGGGCGATTCCCCCGGCAAGAACACCCAGGGATTCGATCTTCGATGATCGGACAAGTTCCTCCTCCATTTTCTTTTCATGAGTGATGTCGCGGAAAATATAGATGACTCCGGTGGTTTCTTCCTTGTGGCGACGGCGAATGGGAGCGGCGCTGATGGTGATAATAAGTAAATTTCCTTGCCGGTCCTGCAGGACCGCGTTTGAAATTCTTTCCGTTTCGCCCTTTTCCTGAAACGCGGGGCTGAAAAGTTCAAGGCATGATTTCCCGCCCCTCTCGGCAAAGACGGTCAGAATATCGCAGACCTGTTTGCCGGCGGCTTCGCCAAGGCGCCAGCCGGAAAGCTTTTCCGCCACGCGGTTCATCAGGACAACGCGGCCCTCCGTGTCCGTGGCGATAACTCCTTCGGCAATGCTTTCCAGGGTAAGGGAAAGCCGTTCCTTTTCATCCGCCAGGTCGTCCTTGGCGGTCATCAGTTCGGAGATGTCGGTGTAAAGCAGCACCGCCCTGATGATCTCGCCGTTTTTGTCTTTCACCGGGGTGGCGGAGATGTTGTAATGGTGGTCGGAGAGGGTGCAGTGGCTGATGACCGCCGCTCGACCGGATTTTTTCATGGCGTCAAAAACGCAGTCTTTCGATTGGTTGCCTTTGCAGATCAGGTCTTTACATGTTTTTCCAAGCAAGCTCTCGCCGGGGCAGGCGAACATGTCCTGCAGCTTTCGATTGTATGCGAGGATCTGTTTGTTGTCGGCGAGGACCAGGATGCCGCCGCCGACGGATTCGAAGATCGCCCTGGTCTCGTCCATGGAAAGTTCAAGTTTTTCGTTGGTGCGCCGTAAATGGTCGAGAATCTGCGTGAAAGATTCGGCAATGATGCCGATGGGGTCAATGCCGAGCAGCGAATTGTCGTCGAGTTCTTCCGGACGAAGAGGAATGGTGCCGATGACGACAAGGAGCTGATCGATTTTTTTGCGCAGATAGTCGGTCGTCCTGGCATGGATGCCTTGAAGCGCCCGGTTTTCTCGGATAAGGTCGAAAACAAATGCGGCCAGGGGGGCAAGTTCTCCCTGGGCGTCGAACGGCGGCGGCTCGGCCGCATCCGGATTGTTCAGATATTGTCGGGCTGTTGTGAGCAGATCGTTTGTTTTCATTTGTGTGAGCCTGTCGGGGGTATAATGCCGACGCAGATTTCATAAAAATTATCTTTTTTCTCCACCTTGCTCGAATATCCCATGTTCCGGGCGGTGATGGGGATGGTATTGGTCGCTTCCCGGTTGTCGGTTTTAATGCAAAGCCTGGCTGCGCCGCTTTGCAGGGGGGCCCTGTTTTTGTTCATGTGATCCATGGCAACCAGCAGGCAGGCCGGGCACACCTGGCCCCGCATATCGATTTCGATTTTGTTTTGTTCGGTTTTTTCGATCATGGAACATTTCCTGAAGGTGAAACGGACTGGCGCAGGATGACCCGGGATATGATTTTGCCGCCGAACCAGCATCCGGGAACAAGCCCGGCGAGAAAAAGAATGCTTTGCAGGGCCAGAATCGGCAGCCCGCCCATGAGATGCCAGATATTGCATGCCGGCGCCATGCGGGACGCCATTCCCAGCATGATTCCTCCTCCCAGGGCCATGACGTATTGCGCAAACGGCACCTTGACGTGCAGCGAAAACTCATGCAGGAGGAAAGAGGAAAGCATGCTGCCGAATACTATTCCGGCAATGACCGGAAATTGAATGGCCCAGATGGCGTCAAATCGCGGCCCTGCACCGCCCTGGAGGATTGCCCCGGTTGCCGGGTGGGTGACATTGAGGGATAAAAGATGAAAAAAATCAAGCCGGCTGACATGCTCCGGCACAAAAATATTTTCGATCATGGCGGACATTTTGGCATAGGTCGTGGTAATGCCGAGCGGCATCCCCATCAGCAGATAGGACAGCAAACCGACGACAGCCATGACAAGCGCCGTTTTCCACGGCTCAATGTATCCGGCCACCGACCAGGGCCTGTGCCACGGGTTCTGCTTCCGGCTGCGGATCAGGCCGAGGATGGCCGGGACGCTGATTGCAATGATGAGGGGTGTCGGCGCAATTCCGGCAAGCTGGGGGAGGGTCTTGGCCGTGTGCGAAAGGGATGTGGCTTTGGCCAATGAAGACCACCAGGGATGAATTTCCGCGTAAATGCCGCTGCCGACCAGAAGACCGACAAAAGCCGTGAGGCTCAGCATGTTTCCCGCACCCATTTTGTAGAGTGTGCCGACCACGCAACCTCCGGCCAGCACCATGCCGATGCCGAAAAGAAATCCGCCGGCAATATTGGCGAGAGACGGAAAGCCGAGCAGGGGAAAGGGATACAGGGGCAGAAAACCCGAAAGGCGGGCAATCTCAAACATGACCATGGTGACGATGATCTGGAAAAAAAGAACCCGCAGCATGAAGGTGTTGCCGAAGAGCAAGGCGTCACGGAACATGCCGGCGACACAGTAATCGGAACGGTGCATGAAGAATCCGGCGATGAGGCCGAGGAAAAGGCCGGTCGCATGGAGAAGAAAAATATTGTCAGTAATCATGATGATAATCTGCCTGACATTTCCGGGCTTGTTTGTGGTTGGCCAATAAGCCGATTTCCTTATAAAATATCAGAAATATTTTATAAGACAAGAAGAACCGTGCCCTCTTTTTCCCGCTGATCAGCCACGCCGTTAAATAAATGAAGTTTTTGCGGTGTTTTGCCCGGCAGGAAGGGGGCAAGGTGGCGGGAACGGCAACAACGGCATGTGGTGATATTGTCGTGAAAACAACAAGTTATCCCTGCGGCGCGCGCTTTTCCCTTTCGTGGGGCTGTGTGGTCATGAGGCATGGTGGCGGCGAAAGAAATTTTATTTTTTTGTCACTATGACCGGATTGCGCCGCGCATTCCCGAACGCGGAAAATCCGGGGACCACCATGAAAAGTAATATCAGGGCGATAGTTTGACTTTTGCATCACCCCAAAAGCCAAGAGCAGATCCGACCCGAGAATTGTTGGGAATTGAGCGATTTTGCTCCTTGATCATATATCAATAGTGATATATGATTCAACCATTGGTGGATTCGTAAAAAGTTCTGCCTCCAGATTTTCGTGACGATAAATCAGCAACTTATCGTGCACTGTATGACTGGCGAGCGGTTTTTTTGCGAGACAGCCAATCATGAACGTGACAGCCAAAAAAAACGAGGTGGCCCCAATGAGCACATTTACCGCAGTTGTCCATAAGGAAGATGATTTTTATGTGGCAGAATGCCCCGAAGTGGGAACGGCCAGCCAGGGAGAGACCATCGAGGAAGCAGTGCAAAATCTCCAGGAAGCAACAGAGCTGTACCTTGAAGAGTTTCCCTTGAAGCAGGTCTATCGCCCCATTCTCACCACCTTTGATGTTCCCGCCCATGCCTGAGCTGCCAAGGATCTCAGGCGACGAAGCCATCAAGGTTTTCAAAAAGCTCGGATTTTATCAGGTACGCCAGAAAGGCAGCCACGTTGTGTTGCGTCGAGATGACAAGGGGGGCGCCATTCCCCGGCACAAAGAACTTGCTTTCGGCACTCTCAAGAGTGCCGTCAAACAAGCCGATATTTCGGTTGATGAATTTTATTGCCGCCTGCGCAGGAAAGTAGACAAGGCGGGTCTGACGTGTCGTCAGTAAATAAGTATGGTGTCCCTTGAATTTCTCAGGTGTTTCTGATACTGCTTGTTGAAGAGGGAATCTTGCGGCATGGTGGTGTTCATTGTAACCTCCTTGGTAATAGTTGATGCGGCGGCCTCGCCTTTGCTCCGCCACTCTCTTTCTATTACCGTATACCGTGAGATTACAACATGTTAATCATGGCCAAACAGTCACGTACGGGACTCGTCTGCCGCGTAGCGGCTTCGTCCAACAATCGGCTTAACCTGACTGCGAGAACGTCGGAGGCGCTGACGCGAAAACCCTTTGCTGCGCAGCAGGTTAGCCGTGGCGTTAGGTGCACGAGGAGCGATCAATGAGTATCAAGAGATTATTTGCAACACTATTAGCCTTCGTAGTGCTGGTTCCGGCTATTAGCCATGCCCGAGAAATTTCTTTGTACGATGATGCCGGTGAGGCAGTCGCGTACATTGATACAGACGACGAAATGAATATTTACCTATGGAAAGGTGAGCCGGTTGCATATCTGGATGGGCAATCAATCTATGGCTTTAATGGCAAACATCTTGGCTGGTTCAAGGAAGGGATTATTTTGGATCACGAGGGTTACGCTGTAGGGTTTATTGAAGGTGCTGTCAATAAACTTACAAAACTTGAGCGCCTGAAAGGTTTGCAGAAGTTAACACCGCTAAAATCCTTGCAGCAGCTTGAACCACTTGAACCATTGCATAAGGATCAGTGGGCAAGGCTTCCCCTGGAAATATTTCTCACCCTGGGGAAGAAGTAATGCACCTAACGAACAAGGTTAGATTGTGAGAGCGCAGCGAGCCACAATCTGAACCGGTGGTTGGACAAGCCCGGTGGACGTATATAGAAAAGAGCTTTTGGGTTCCGGAGGGATCGGATCAGGCGAAGGAAGACGGGAGTGGCCCCCGCAATGTTCTTTGAAAAGGATTTTGGTGCTGTATCATGCTGCTTTACGCTGATTTCCGGCGTTTTTCGGGCGCAGGAGTCCCGTCCCGGTGCAATCCGGCTTGTGTCCTCGGCAAGTTCACGGCTTTCGTTTACATACCCGATGCCTCCGGCTCGTCTATTGCCGTAACGGAGCGGCCATGGCCGGTGGCCGGGCGATCATTGTCGCGGCGATCACCATGGCGGCCCCGCAGGCCGGGCAGATGATAGCCGGCCGTTGCTTCAGGTTGCGGACAAGGGCGCGCCATGGCGCGACCCGCAGCACCAGCTGCAGGAAGCGGAGCAGCTTTTTGCTGCATGCATGGAGAAAACCATACGACCTTGCCCGTCGAAACCCTCGGGGCAGCACATGGAGCATAAGCAGGTAGAGGAAGTACTCGCCCTTGACGGTTCGGGTCCGGTCTTCTCCGCTTTTGGCATGGCGATACCGGAAGGTGACCATGCCGTCCCGGCAGTGCAGGATGTCTTTTTCCCGGATAACACCCCGGTACAGATAACGGCCAAGATAGATAAGGGCCTTCTCGCCGTTGCCCGCGTCCTTGCAGTCAACCACCCACTGATCGGGGCAATCATGGGGAACCGGCAGCTTGTTTTCGACCAGGGTCTGGAGCAGCTTCGCCCGAAAGACCTTGGCCATGGCCTTGTGGCTGAAGAGATATTTCCCGGATTTTTCCTTCCACAGCCCGGTTTGCGGGTTGATGCTTGCTCCGGGCATGACAACGTGGATGTGCGGATGATAGTCCAGGGTTCTGGAATGGGTGTGGAGGATGGCGGTGAATCCCGCTGATCCGCCGAGTTTTTTGTCGTTATTGGTGAAGGATTTCAGGAGGTCCTGTACTGCCCTGAACATCAGGGCGTAAACGGTTTTCTGGTGTTTCCACGCCAGATCCCGCATCTGCCCGGGCAGCGTGAAGGTGATCAGGTAGTATTGACACGGCAGTCGTTTGTCAAGCTGGCTTTCCAGCCACTGCCGGCTCTCATGGTTCTGGCAATGGGGGCAGTTTCTGTGGCCGCAGGAATGGGGAATATAGATCCGTTCGCCGCACCGGTGGTCCGAACAACGGGCCAGCATGTGCGGTCCATGCTCGTATCTGCATCGGGCCATGGACTCCAGAGCCTTGATGTGGCCTGACAGGAGATTTTTGTTGTAGGTGCGGAAGAAGCTGTCCCTGAACTTGTTGATGATCGTGGAGAGCAGCATTATTTACGCCCTCCCCATCTGATGTCCAGGGAGTTGACCAGGGAATTGACGGCCAGTCTCGCATTGTTGGCCGTGGTGGAGGTCAGGTGGGTGTATCTGGCGGTGGTCAGGATGCTGACATGGCCAAGGATCTGCTGCAGCTCAAGCAGATCAACCCCGGCCTCCAGCATGTGGGTGGCATAGCTGTGACGCAGGGAGTGGCATGAGATTTTTTTTTATGCCGAGTTGCCGGACAACGGTCTGCATGGTGGTTTGAATGCCGCCCCTGTCCAGGGGCAAATCAACCAGGTGGGCATTTTTCAGACCTCTTTTCCTGCTGGGGAAGAGGAACCGGGGATGCTTGTGCATGGCCCAGAACTCCCGCAGCACCCGCAAGGTCTTGTCTGGCAGCGGCACCAGCCGGTCCTTGTTACCCTTGGCATCACGAATATGGACCCGCATGTTGCCTGCGTCGATGTCGCCGACTGTGAGTCGAATGCCTTCGCCAAGGCGCAGGCCCATGCTGTAGCAGGTAAAAAAGAAGACCTTGTAGCTCAAGGTTTTGGTTGCGGCAAATAGTTGCCCCGTCTGCTCGACGGACAGGATGTCAGGGATTCTGGATGTCTTGGGAGGCTTGATCAGGGGGATATCTTCCCAGGGTTTGTTCAGTACCCCGGAATAGAAGAACTTCAGGCCGTAGAGGTCGAGCTTGACCGCGCTCCAGGAATGCGTGTCCAGGAGTTCCGTGAAATAGTCGAGCAACTGGCCGGAGTTGAGGTTGTCAATCCTGCAATCGAAATAGTTGCCGATACGCCGGATCGCCCTGGCGTAGGCGTCGATGGTCTTGGGCTGCAGACCGCCCAGTTTGAGGCATTTCAGGTGTTTCTGATACTGCTTGTTGAAGAGGGAATCTTGTGGCATGGTGGTGTTCATTGTAACCTCCTTGGTAATAGTTGATGCGGCGGCCTCGCCTTTGCTCCGCCACTCTCTACTTATTACCGTATGCCGTGAGATTACAACATGTTAATGATGGATAAACAAGCTCGCTCGTGACTCGTCTGCCGCGTAGCGGCTTCGTCCAACATCGCAATCCAGCAGAATCAAGGCATTAAGAATCTTCTGCGAGTTATGTCTCCCTTTCGATACGATGTTGCTGAGAATTTCACGTTCATCTCTCGTGAGTGTCACGATGTATTTCTTCATAGCCAAACCTCCTTGGGTTGATTATGAAGAAATAATAGCTTATTTATTACGACATTTCAACGTTGACATGACAGTAGCTTGAAAGAGCTTTTCGATTACAAAACTGCAAGAGAATACACACTCGCATCCACGGTTAAACATCCTGCCAAGTCACCAATAACGTATATGTTACCGTATGGATTCGTGCAATCACCTATTTTGGCATCACTGTCCCTTAGATTCAGTGCTCTTGGCAGAAAGCTCGAAAATTTATCAAGATCAGCTTCGATACGAGTCAGCGTTTATATGGATGACATTATTATTTCAGGAAATGACAATGGATCACTTGAAATCATTGTGGCCGAAGTAAAGTCTTCGGCCGACCGGGCTGGTTTTGTATTGAACAAAAAAAAAGAGGAAGGGCCTTCACCAAAGATCACAGCATTTAATATAGAGATAACAACCGGTATTCTTGAAATCAAGTTAGCAAGGTACAGAACCTTTCAAGAAAATTATCGATCTACAAGCAATCCAAGGGTAAAGAAAGGCATTGAGACTTACATCACCTCCGTAAATACTGATCAACTTGCGGGTCTTTAATCCCACGTGAATTCAACATCCAAGTGTCCAGGTGGGAATGGTGGGAATGGGGTCGGGCCACGCTAACTATTTAAAAGTAAAAGCAATAAGTATTTTGTGCCCATATTTCAGTTTATAATGGCGATTTTGATGTCAAAAATACAAATATAGATGATTCTATTGGCGTAATGGCAAGGGCAAAGCATGGGAACCTATATTGCCAATTTTGATGGTAAAAAAGACGATATAGGGGCTCAAAACGCCTATTATTGGGATCTTAATTATTGATTTCCAAATAGTTACCGTGGCCCGACCCCAACGGCCATCCATCCCCAACGGCCATGACCCAACGGCCCATGAGGTGGCCCGACCCCAACGGCAACGCAGGAATAGTCTCAACTTTTGTGTTTGTGCAAGAGGCAGATCTTGCCAGAAGCCACCTTAACCATGCCCGGATTTTGCCCAACAAACCAAGGCCACTTCCACATGGCGGTGAAAATTAAAACAATTAATCAGTGTCCCATGGATTGAGTATCGGGACGCCTGTCCTTTTGAAATCATCGACATTGCGAGTGACAACAGTCATGCCGTGGACCAGGGCCGTTGCCGCGATTAATCCATCCCGGACCGGATGAGGATCCGGGACGTGTAATCTCGCGCTCTGCAGAGCAACTGCTAAGTCGACCGACAAAATGCGGCCCTCGAAGGCCGGTAGGACATGGCTGTTGAGCCAAGTCCTGAAAATGGCCCCTTTTTCAGCATCGCGTCGTTCGGCAAGAAGCACCCCTATCTCTAATTCCTGAATCGTTACGACTGAAAGATAGAGGTCGGGCGTTGCGACGCTATCTGCCCACTTGGCAACATTTTCAGCGGCCTTGCCGAGACGGACTTTTCTCAGCTCGGAGACCACATTCGTGTCAAGAATAAACATTACGAAAGCTCAGCAGAACGTGGAAGATCACACATCTGGGGGATTTCCAATTCAAGGTCTTCGATGCCGGGCATAGCCAGAAGATCGGCAATCTTCTGCCTGCTACCAGAAAGCTGTTGATACTCTTTCATGCTCAAGAGAACATGAGCCGGGCGGCCTCTATCGGTGATAAACACCGGGCCTTTATTTGCGGCTCTTTTTGCCTCGCTGATATGTTGATTGAATTCACGGCTGGATATGGTTGTGACAGTCATAATGCACCTCCTTTTCAACTTATATGTAGTAACGTTACTACATGTGGTGCCATAATGCAAGAAAATATCACAAGTGCTCAGTTTTCGGCAGATTTTTGCCATTCTATTTAATCGTTGTATAAAACAACATCCTACAATATTGCCATTTCTAAGATCTGCTGCTTTGCTGTCTCTCCAAATTTATCTTCCTACTGTTTTTTTCACGTTCTCAAATTTGCTCGCGTATATCAGTAATTCCAGTTTCTTCAACAAAACGACACCTATGGCGGCTGCGCTTCTCCTCGCCTTACCCCATTTAAGGTCTCGCCTCGCTGCTCGCTTGTTTTCGCGTTCTCAAGCGAATTCTTCCAGAAATGCCTTCCTGTCAGACCGCACGACCTCAAAATGGTCTGTGCGGGCAAGGGGAAGAAATTCTTCCCTGCCAATCGCAATCACCCATCCCCCCTTCCCTGTTACCGGAGAATCAACACGGAAGAATGACTGTTGCTGACCAGTTTCCCCACCAGATCACGGGAAAAAATCTTGGCGAGCAATGATTTTCTCCCCATCCACAGGGCAATCATTCCTTCCCGGCTTGCCTGGGCGACGTACTGCTCCATATCCTTCGGCCAAATCAGTTTGATCCAGGCGCTGATCCGGCGTTCCGAATAGTATTTGAGGATCGCGGCTATTCTGTTTTTGATCCCCTCCTCTCCGGCCGAGCTTTCTCCCTCGGTAATGCCGACAATCTTCAGTTCCGCCTGATGCAGGGTGACAACCTGATTGATCATCTCCAGGGATGCCTGACTGACATGTTCCTGATCCAGAAAACAGATTATGGTGTCAGGCCGTTTCATCTCCTTGATGACCAGGACCGAGCAGCCGGCTTTAGCGGCAATCTTGCGCGGCAGATCAACCTCTCCCTGCCATTGACAGTCCAGCCCTTTTGTGCACCCAAGTATGATAAGATCACTTTTCTGCTCCCGGCTTTCCGCCAGAATTTCCTTCATCGGATCACCGGTCCGTATCCTGACCAGCAGTTTTTTGCGGACATCCCCTTCCCAGCCCTGGTTATTGATTTCCCAGCGACCCTTGCCGAGGGAATGATATTCCTCATAACCCGTGACGCCGCCGTAGGGCAGTTCACCGCCGGACACACGCCGGAGAAACTCTTCCCGATAATGGCGGAATGTCCCGGCAAAATAATCATCCGGACCGCCGCCCCCGTCAGCCTGCTGCACACCCAGTATGGTTATATCGGCCCAGGTGTTTGCCGCGATATCGGCCAGATCAGCGATGATCCGTTCGCTGTAGGAATGATGATCAAATGCCGCGATTATTCTCATTTCCACCTCCAAGGTTACTTGCAGAACAACACAGGTGAGGGACAGTGCGCCAGCAGTTCAAGTCGCGGACTTCTCCTCAACGGAAAAGACGACGCCACCACCATATATTTTTTCAGCATGTCCGCGACTCCTTCCGGCGTGCCGCAGACCACCTGACTGCTCATCGCCCGACGATTTTCCGCCCGCAGCAGCTCTTCCGCCGCGAACAGGACGCTGCCGGCCTCTTCTTTCCCCATGATGACGGGACCGCCGTTTTCCTGGTAGCGATAAAACAGCAGGTCAAAATCAAATCCGTTGCCGTTGAGCAGGGTGAGCGTCCTGGGGATCAGGGCCTCATGGTCAACCCCGTCGCCGCAGAGCAGGGCAACCCGTTTCCCGGCAACCAGATTTTTGACCACCATGACGGGACACGGCGATTTGGCATAAAGCGACGAGGAAACCAGTTTATAAAAATCATTGATATTCGAGGTATTGAGGTTGCCTTCCAGAAAAAGGTCATAGCCGCCGGTGCCGAGCTCCTCCAGCAATTCATCATCCCGATCACCGACAAAGACTTTCGGCACGCCGATAAAGGGGCAGCCCACCTTTTCCGTATTGAGCAACCTCTGAATGGCCTGCCGACCGGCATCCATCACCCCTTGTTCCCACGTGCGCCGCACCCAGCCCGTTCCTTTCACATACTGTTTTTCGTCAGGGATTTCCACATGTCCCGCCTGCAGCTGCAGGGGCAACATTGTCACCAGTCGCGCGGCATACCTGAGGGCAATACTTGAGGCCAGATTTTCATCAAGCGCAAGAAGACCCTTGATCATTTCAGTTCCCCTTTTTGGTTGACACCGCATGACGATCATGCGGCGTGATTTGAAAATGGACCTCTTTACCGCCCGGCCATTATTTTTTGCTCCGCCTTGCCGATAACCTCGCTGATTTCCCCCAGCTTGAACGGTTTGGCGAGAAAATCAAAAACGCCTTGCTGAAATGACTTCTTGGCGGTTTCCATGGTGGCAAATCCGGTGATGACGATAACCTCGGTATCCGGAGATTTTTTTTTGACCTCGCCGAGAAACTCCATGCCATCCAGTCCTTCCATTTTCAGATCCGTAATGACGATATCAAAGGTCCGCTGCCGGGTCCGCTTCAAGGCATCCATGCTGTTGGTAAACGTCTCCACCTCATATCCCTTTTTCTCCAAGGACGGCTTAAGACGCTTGCTGACAATAGGTTCATCATCCAGAATCAGAATGCTTGTCTGTTGCTGAGTATTCATATCTTCCCCTCAAGAAGCTGATTGAATTTATCGATATATACTTCAATATGTTGCTCGCTCACCATCCTGACATCAAGCTGCCGGGTAAAACCGACCAGCAGGCCGAGAACAAAGAGCCGCTGCAGCATGCCGGCCTCATCCAGCTTCTTGATTCTGGCCACCACCAAATCACCGCGCAACTCGACGCGAAAATCATGGCGCGACAGGACACCGCCGAGAAATTTCGCCCTCCGTGATCGGCGAGTCGGATCAGTCACCCCGCCGAAAAAACGAAAATAGGCATAATTGTCGTTCATGTTTTTCGATATATAACTGTCAATCATGGTGAAATGATACCCCAGCCGCAGACTGACATTGGCATATTCTTTCGAAATGACCGCCAGATTCCGCCCCACCTGCCTGGGTGACGACAGTTCAGGCGAAATCGTCCTGGTCAGACTGGACATGAAGCTTCCCAGATCAACCGACATGGGCTCATTGTTCCAGGCCCTGGGATGTGCGAGCCCCTTCAGCAGATAGCGCATCGGCAGGGAAACAATCGCTTCCGGCGGCACCTTCCCTTTCCTGAAACCGGGCGCCAGTCCGCCGTCGACATCGATCAGCATCAGATCAAGGGGAATATTCCATTGCAGTTTGCCGGCAGCGGTATCTGCCTGATGCGGCTGATAATAATTTCTGTCAATCAGTTCCTCAACCGCCTTTTCGTGCACGAAACGCGTAATATCATGCAGGGTGCGGCAGGCCTCCGGGCTGAAATTCTTTTCCGCCGGGTCCAGCAGATGAAGCGGCGCGATATTTTTCAGCACGCGACGCAACAGTCTGTATTCCGAAGTTTCTTCAATGTCTTCCCCGGTCAACCCGTAGAGACTGAGTTCGTGCACCAGCCCCTGATAGATGATATTGTCCTCGGCATCGACGGTGATCTCCTGCCCGGATTGCAAAAGGGATGAGCCGTTGCCGGTATTGACGATGCATGGAACGCGGAATTCCCTGGCAACCGTCGCCAGATGGCCGGTGGTCGCGCCGATGTCCGTGACAAGCGCACTTGCCCTTGTCATCACTTTTGCCAGCCGCGGCGATGCAAAACGTGCCACCAGAACCGCACCATCGGGAAAATCGTCAAGCTTTGTTTCGTCGTTGAGCAGAAAGACGCGGCCCGTCCCGATACCTTTCTGGGCAATCTCGCCCTGATCGCGGAAAATCACCGGATAGCGGCTGAGCAGCCGGGAAAGTTCACCCGCTTTTGCAGCCGCGGGCGGCCGTATCTGCAACGGCCTGGCCTGCAGGATTACCAGTTTCCCCTTCGCGTCAAAAGCGAATTCGATATCCTGTGGTTTCTTGAAATACTTCTCGATCAAGAGTCCCGTTTCCGCCACCTGGCGGATCTGATTCCTGTTCAGACACGGCATGGTCTGTCCCTTTTCCGCCACCGGCCGCGCCTCGGTCCCGCCGGCTGCCGAAAGATGAAGCGCCGTTTCCTTACGCACCAGATGCATCTCCCGTACCGAATGAGGCGCATGCCTGTCAACGACAAACCGGTCGGCACGGGCCCGACCCGAAACCACCGGAGCGCCAAGGCCCCAGGTGGCACTGAGCACCATCCCCGCTCCCAGCCCGGTGCCGGGATCAAGGGTATAGAGCACGCCGCTGGCGTCGGCATCGATCATTTTCTGGCAGGCCACGGCCATTGCCACCTCATTTTCGTCAAAGCCGATCTTCCGCCGGTACGCCAGGGCGTTTTCACTGAAGGCACCTGCCACCACCCGGCGGTAGGCATTGCCGATCTCCGTTGCCGGAACATTGAGAAAACTCTGATACTGGCCGGCAAAACTGCGTTCGCCATCTTCCCCCCAGGCACTGCTGCGAATTGCCAAGAAACATGGGGCGGCATGATTCCCCTCAAGCTTCGCCACGGCGCTGGAAAGTGCTTTTTCCACGCCGGGCGGCAAGGGACTCGCCATGATGAGTTTGCCGATATTGTCCGCGGCCCGGGCAAGCGGCGTCCGACCATCCCGCCATGACGCCAGTATCCGGTCAACCTTTTGCTGCAGCCCGTTTTTGTCCATGAAAGCGAAATAGGCGGCGGTGGTTACGGCAAAACCCGCCGGGACCGGCAGACCGAGGAATTTCCTCAGTTCCGCAAGGCTTGCATTCTTTCCGCCCACCGCCTCGGAAAAATCCCGTTCAATATCTTCGTACGGCAGGACAAAATCCGCAACCGGACAGTGACGCCTGCCCTGCAGATCCTTTTCGATCTCCCGCTCTATCCGGCGAAAAGCATCATGCAGGGACAGAAATTTCCGCGGCGCCATGGCGTCAAGATTGAGGACAAGGTTCCGCACCAGTCCGGATATGCCTTGACAGGCGGTTTCAATGTAATGCCGGTCAAAGATGTAATTGCCGCCGAGTTTGTCATTTGCCTCGGCAATCAACTCCAGCACCTCATTGTTCATCGCCAGAATTTCCTGAAATCTGCTGAACAGGACCGGAAACGGCACGGCGGCTGTTTCCGTCCCGCCCTGTGCCAGCAGACGTCTGATCTTCTCCATCGCCTTCTTCATCGGAAAAAAATCAGCTCCTTTTCCCGGTGGGAAGCGCTTGCCCCAAAAACCGTCTCCGGGAAATTCCGTTGCCCTGATCATCCGCTTTCTCCATGGCTCAGTGTGCTCCGCCCTTGCCCCTGAACAGGGTTCCCATCAGCAGTCCGGCCATGACCGCTATCATGACCGACATGACCCCGTACCATAGGGCGTGCCCGAAAGCCATTTTCGACAACCGGCTCGGCAGACTGACCAGTTCGAGCACCAAAGGTTCGGCCGCGGTAGCGACAATTGCGCCGTCACGCACCGCCGCAATCTCGACATTGTAGCTTCCCGGCTTCATTCCCGGAGGAATGGGCAGGGTTGCCTGATACGATTTCATGCCGCCCTCTTCCTTGCCGTAGCTGACACTGCCGGGCATTACGGCATAAAGCGACTCGTGTTCCTTGAGGCGAATGAATTCCTGCAGAAAAAAATCATTTTCCGCCGACGCCGGCGTTATTTTGATCCGGTTTTTCAGGGCGGCAAAACCGAAATCCCCGGCGCCGGAGGCCTCCAGATCATCGAAGCCCTTGGCGGTAAACAGTTTGTAGACCCTGGGGGCGTTATCAAATGTCAGATCGCCGGTATTCATCCACAACAGTCCGCCGACCTTGCCTTTTTTCTTCAAATGCAGCTCTTCCGGTTCGCCGCTGAGCCGCACCACCGCCTCGGCCCCGGCGGGAATCATCCCGCTGACCGAAACCGTGGTGCCGTTGTAAAACGTGCTCATTTCGACAACCCCCGGCTCAAGGTTCAAAAGCGGTTCGGCGGCAACGGCGTTTTCAGCCCGCTGCCCGACGATGCCGAACAGAAACAGCAAAAACAGAATGTGGAAATTCTTCATATTAATGTCCTCCTTTCATGGCTATCATAAAATCCGGGGGTAAAAGCAATCCGGCCAGCATTTTCACGCAAACCAGCAATACCAGACCGGCGAGCAGGATCTTCAACTGATCGCCTTTCAGTTTCTTACTGACCTTGGTGCCGACCTGGGCGCCGATGGTGGACCCGAGCAGCAGCAGAACAGCCAGAATGAAATCCACCGTATGGTTGCTCTTGGCCTGCATGATGGTGACGTTGACGCAGGTAAAAAGAATCTGAAAAAGGCTGGTGCCGACAACGACGTGCATCGGCATTCGCAGGAGATAAACCATCACCGGCACCATGATAAATCCGCCGCCGACGCCCATGATCGCCGCCAGAATACCGACCAGGACACCGAAAAAGAGCGGTATCAGCATTGACAGTTCCGCGCCTGATTTGTCAAACCGGCTCTGCAGAGGCAATTTTTTCAGCAGCAGCGCATAGCCGGACTGTTTTTTGGGTGCCGCCTCGACCTTTCCCGGGGCTTTCTCCTTTTTCATGGACTGCAAACTTTCAATGAACATATAGCCGCCGACACCGCCAAGCATCAGCACATAGGTGATGCTGATCAAAAAATCGGCATTGCCCATGGCGCGCAACACCTTGATGATCTGCACCCCGAAGGTCCCGCCGACAATGCCGCCGATCAGGAGCAGCAGGCCCATCTTCACGTCAACATTGCCGAGCCGCCAATGGGCAAGGGTGCCCGAGGTCGAAGCACCGACGATCTGATTTGAGTCCGAGGCCGCTGCCACGGTGGCCGGAATGCCGAACATCATGAGCAGCGGGGTCATAAGAAAACCGCCCCCGACACCGAATATCCCCGACAATAATCCGACAAAACCTCCAAGACCGAAAATGGTCAGGATGTTTACGCTGTTTCCCGCAATGGGAAGGTACATGTGCCACATTTTTTCTCTCTCCTTTTTCCTCTGTTGAACCTGATTGAATTTTCCTTTTGCATCCTTGCCGGTGTTCCAGCGCCTTTCGCCATGCCCTTTGAGCAAAGTCAATGCCACGGCGGAAAAATAAACAGCCGGCGCCGGGAACACGCAAAAAATATTTTTTGATTTCAAGCAGTTGAAGAAAACAGAAATTTAACCAACAGGATGTTTGAGAAACAGACGAGGGAAAGAAAATCAGACTGCGGACCACGCCGCAGGAAAGGCCGGAAAACTTATTTCGTTGTTATTACGTCATTTCTATGCAAAACGACACGAAAGCGCTTGCACAGGAAGCATTGCACGCTGTTTCAATCCGAAACAAGATCGCAAAAAACACGTTAAAATGCCGCTAACTATCTAAATTTACAGAAAAAAGAAAAAATGACCGCAAAAACAGTGATGTTTCAATATGAAATACCCTGGAGATACATTGCGCGACCGGCGCGACCGGGCGAACCGTAACCACGGCCCATTATGTTTCATATTGAAAAAGGCGAAAAGCGAATAAAGGATTATTCACCATCCTCGTCCCCCGGTTTCAGCAAATGGTATTTTTTCATCCGCCGCCAGAGGGTTGTCCGGGGCAGATGAAGGATCATGCTCGCCAGATTTTTATTGTAGTTGGTTTTATCCAGCACGGTCTCGATATGCCGCCTTTCCACATCCTCCAGGGAAAGCAGCGATTCGCCGTCATCCCCGCCCGCCGCGGATTGCCGCAGGCCGGCAGGAAGGTCACGCAGGCGGATCTCTTCGCTGTCCGTGAGCGCCACCGCGCGCTGGATAATATTTTCCAGTTCGCGGACATTGCCGGGATACCCATATGCGGATAAGGTTTCCATGACCTGGGGAGAAACGCGCTTCACCCGTTTATTGAAGGCCAGGTTGAATTTGTCGATAAAGTGCGAGACGAGAAGCGGGATATCATCACCGCGGTCGGCCAGGCGAGGCAGATGGAGGCCGACCACGTTAAGCCGAAAATAGAGATCCTCCCGGAATTTTCCCGCCTTGACGGCCTCCTCCAGGTTTTTATTGGTGGCGGCAATGATGCGGATATCAAGATCAATGGGACGTGTGCCGCCCACCCGCAGGATCTGACGCTCCTGCAAGACGTGGAGAAGCTTGACCTGCATGGAAGAGGGCATCTCGCCGATCTCATCAAGCAACACGGTGCCGCCGCTTGCCGTTTCAAACAGGCCGGCCTTGCTGGTCGCGGCACCGGTGAACGCCCCCTTTTCATGCCCGAACAGTTCGCTGCTGATCAATTCCTCGGTAAAGCCGCCGCAATTGAAATAAACAAAGGGCTGATCCCTGCGGGGACTCAGGGCGTGAATGGCCCTTGCCGCCATCTGTTTGCCGGTGCCGGTTTCGGCCTGCAGCAGGACATTGCAGTTCACCACCGCCAGTTTCCTGATCATGGCGAATATATTCTGCATGGGGGGGCTGACACCGATGAAACCAGGAATAACCCCCTCCTTGGTCATGGCTGTTTTCAGTTTTCGATTTTCCTCCAGCAGTTCGATCTTTTCCCGAACGCGCTGGGCGAGGAGGCGGATATCATGACGTTTGCAGGGTTTGTTGATATAGTGAAAGGCCCCTTTTTCAGTCGCCGCCAAAGCGGTTTCCACCGAGCCATGCCCGGTGATGATGATCGCCTCCGTATCCTCTCGGAATCTTTTCACCTTGTTGAGGATGGTCAGGCCGTCAACGTCGGGCAGCTGGAGATCAATAAAGACGATGTGAAAAGGATTCTGCTGCATGCGGGCCAGGAATGGCGTGCCGGCATGAAATATCTCCACCTCAAATCCTTCCTGGTCAAGCACCCGCTTGACCAGTTGGGCGCTTATTTTTTCATCATCGATAACAGCGACGCGCATCATGTTCGGTATCCCTTCTTTCAACGTTACGACAGGTTCGCGTTCTTTTGTTCCCTTGAACTGATTTGATCGCTTGCTTGAGCCGCGGAGGCCATGGGCAGATAAATCGAAAACATGGTGCCGACATTCATTTTACTTTTCACTTCAATGTAGCCCCCATGTTTTTTCACTATACCATAAACAATGGAGAGGCCAAGGCCGGTGCCCTTCCCCACCTCCTTGGTCGTAAAAAACGGATCAAAAATATGTTTTACCTTTTCCGGTTCAATGCCGGTGCCGGTGTCGCTGACGTTGACCCTGACATATCCGCTCTTTTCCTCCCTGGCATCAATAAAAATTAATCCGCCATCGGGCATGACATAAATCGAATTGACGAAAAGATTGAGAAAAACCTGTTGCAGCTTATGCATGTCCCCCATGACAAGAGGCAGGTCCTCCGGAATATAATCCTCCAGCCAGATGGCTTTCAATCGCAGTTCGTTGGCGATCAGTTTCTGGGTGGCGGCGACTATCTGCTTGATATGAAGCGGCTTGGTTGAAGGAGGCTGGTCCCGCGAGAAATCAAGCAGATTTTTTACCACCTCGGTGGCCCGGTCGGTCTGAGTGATGATGTCTGCGATGATTTCCCGAATCTCTTCCTCCGAGAGGGAGGAATACTCTTCCCGCAGCGTATCGGCCGACAGGGAAATATTGTTCAAGGGGTTGTTCAGTTCATGGGCGATCCCCGATGAAAACGTGCCGATGGATGCAAGTTTTCTTGACTGGATGAGCTGTTCCTGCCTGTTTTCCAGTTCGGAGGCCATTTTATTAAAGGCGTGAATGAGATCGGTTATTTCATCCTGGTTGACGTTCTCGCAGGAAATCGGCTCGAAATTACCCTTGAGAACATTGCTGGTTGCCTGCTGAACAAAGGCAATCCGATCGAGAACACTTCTTGCCTGGAAATATAAGCCGATGATGACAAAGAAAAAAAAGTCGCCGGTAAGAACAATGAAGCCGATGATCGTCAGTTTCAGGCTGGTGCGGATATTTTGCTGCTTTGCATCGAGAAGCTTCCTGGTGAAATCGACCATCTCCTTGCCTTTGTTGCGAACACCCACCGCATCGATCGCCGGCGTTTCGTCGTCTGTGGCATTGGCTGCGCCGACGGAATGCGGACTGGCGAATATCTCCCGGTACCCTTTCATGGTGTCACGAAATTGCTGGAACTTCTCCCATCCGGCAACACGGATAATATCCTCTTCCTGCCTGCCGATGTCCTTGTCGATTGTGTCAAGATATTCCAGAATCGTGTGGATATTTTCCGAACCGACCCCCAGCAGATAATTTTTTTCATAGCGGCGAACCTCCAGCACGTTATCAAAGAGATCATGAAAATCCTCGAGGATAAAAAGATTTTTTTCCATGGAAAAAAACTGGATGGTATAGGCCACCACCAAAAAAACGATAAAGACGGAAACCACGATATTAAGAAGTGTCATCTTTCGTCTGATTGTCGATGTCTGCCGTTGTTTGCCCATGGTATTGACCCCGCTGTTTTCCCGCCCCCAGTGCTCCCGGCAAGGAAGATATTTGTAATTCACGGTCCTGCCGCCTGCCGCGATTTTCAAATGCAACCATTACCAATGGCGACGGCAAGAAACAAGCACGATCTTGCATCGTCTCAACAACTCATTAAAATAATTCATCATTTTCTTTCACCCAGGGATATTCATCAAATGAAAATCCAGTCTGCCCGAGAAATCAGCGGTTGACTTTCCGCCCTTTCCTCCCCTACTATTTAACAATACAAAGTGACAGCGCTGCGTGCGAAAAGAAGCGGATTCGACTTCGGCAAATACAAAAATATTCAGGGAGGTGCTTGAATGAAGTGGCTTAAAAAACTCAAGGTCGGGACACAGCTCATCCTTGGATTTTCCGTGATGATTCTCTTCATGGCCGTAATCGGCCTGGCCGGCTATCTCAGCACCAACAACATCATGATTCAACTTAATAAAATCTTCACGATCAACCTGCCCGGCATCGACTATCTGATCGAGGCGGACCGGGACATGCAGCAGCTCCTGGTGGCGGAACGCACCATGATCCTTGCCGATACCCAGTCGGATGTTTTTCAAAACATGGTGAAGGAATACGAAACAAATCTGCAGCAGGCCGGTGAGCGCTGGGAGAAATACAAGGCGGTTGCGGCAACGGCCGAGGAAAAGGACATTTTTCCCAAATTTGAAAAGGCACGGGAAGAATGGCAGGCTGTTTCCCGCCGGGTGGTGGATGGCCGCATGGCCGATACGGAAGAAAGCCGCGCCGTCGCCCTTGCCCTGTCTTTAGGCGAGGCCAAGGAAAAATTTGAGGCGATGCGGGATTACCTTGATCAGCTCACCGGCATTAACCTGAAGATGTCCGAGGCCGCGCACCAGAGTTCGCTCACGATTCATCAAACAGCTGTCGCAGCCCTGTTGATTGCCGTTGGCCTTGGCCTTTTTTCCGGAATTTTTCTCATGTGGGCCCTTGGCCGGGGAGTAACCAGGCCATTGAAAGGAATCATTCACGGGCTGTCGGCGGCCGCCGACCAGGTTGCGGACGGTTCCGGCCATCTGGCATCAACCAGCCAGATCCTGGCGGAGGGTGCGTCGGAGCAGGCCGCTTCCATCGAGGAGACATCGGCTTCCATTGAAGAGCTGTCATCCATGACCCGCGCCAATGCCGACAATGCCGGCCAGGCCCGCGCCATGATGGCAACCGCCTCCGACATCGTCCAGAAGGTCAATACCCACATGGGCGACATGGCAACAGCCATTGCCGAGATCAACCGAACCAGTGAAGAAACCGGCAAGATCATCAAGACCATAGACGAGATCGCCTTTCAAACCAATCTGCTGGCTTTGAATGCCGCGGTTGAAGCGGCCCGGGCCGGTGAGGCGGGTGCCGGATTTGCCGTGGTGGCCGATGAGGTGCGGAACCTTGCCATGCGTGCGGCCGAGGCCGCCAAAAATACGGCGCGACTGATTGACGACACCATCAAGGCGGTTAAGAACGGCAATGAACTGACCAGGGCCACCCAGGAGGCCTTTGGCGAGAATATGGATATCTCCCAAAAGGTGGCGAAGCTGGTGGAGGAAATTGCCGGAGCATCCAGCGAGCAGGCCCAGGGCATTGAACAGATCAACAAGGCCATTTCCGAGATGGATACCGTGGTGCAGCGGGTAGCGGCCAATGCCGAGGAATCGGCCGCCACTTCGGAAGAAATGAATGCCCAGGCCGAACAGTTGAAGGTCATGGTGGAGGAATTGACCTCCATGGTCGGCCGTGATAGGGAAAAGGAAGAAACCGCTTACAAAAAAACGAAAAAGCGCATCAAAAAAAGCACCTCACCCTCTGGTGGGCAACAGGCGCTCGAAGCCCCTTCCGCAAAAGGAAAGCCAAAAAGCAAGGCCGCGCAATCGCAACAAACAAAGAAACCGGAAGAGGTGATTCCCTTTGATGATGAGTTCACCGATTTTTAATCCGCGGCGTGCCGTCATCAAAAACTCCTTGACCGATCCAGTAATATCGTGGGCATAATAAGCAGGGGAATTTCGCTTAGGAGCCGATATTTTGTTTTGCAAATTATTATGCACAAGGAGAGTTGAGATGAAAAAAGTTACTGTGGTTATCGGCATGGTCTGCTGCCTTGCTCTGCTGCTCACCGGCAACTGCCGGGCGGAGCAGAACTATGTCTTCGGTGTTCACCCATTCAAGAATCCGGCCGAGCTGAGCAAGATGTTCAAACCCTTGCGCGACTATCTCGGAGGTGCGCTGGGCGGGGAGGTTTCCTTCCGCAGCGCCAAGGACTATGAGGCGGCCAAGCAGGCACTGCTCAACGGTGAAATCGACATTTCCTACATGGGGCCGTCGTTGTTTGCCATGGTAAACAAGGAACATCCCGGCAAAATCCGCATCGCCGCCGCAGTGCTCAGCAACGGCAGCCCGACCTTCAAGGGGGTCATCGTCGCCCGCCAGGATTCGTCGATCACATCCCTGCAGGATCTGCAGGGCAAAAATTTCGCCTTCGGCGACCGGGAATCCACCCTGTCCTGCTATATGCCCGCCCACATGCTCATGCAGGCAGGCATCTTTGACGGCATGAAATACCAGTTCGTCGGCTCCCACGACAATGTCGCCCTGGGCGTGCTGAACAAGGCATTTGACGCCGGCGGCATGCAGCCCTCGGTGGCAAACAACTATCTGGACAAGGGGCTTAAAATCATCGCCGAGTCCGATCCGGTGTATGAGCACGTCATTGTCACCGGCCCCAAGGTCGATGATGCGGCTTTCCAGAAAATCCAGCAGGCATTGCTGAATGTGAAGGATCCCGCGGTTTACACATCAATCGGCAAGGGGCTTACCGGATTCGCCGTTGTGCAGCCGAGCGACTATGATGCATTGTATGTGATCATGAAGGCAGTGGATGCCAAAATCCCCCTGCACTGAGAGACCGAACGGATTTCCTCAGACAACGAAAGGCGCCGCGGCCCGGGGCCGCGGCGCCGCAACATCAATCGCCCTGCCCCTGAGGTTAGTCGCTGCATAACAGCAGGACTTCTGGGGCGATATGCGGCAGCGGCATAATCTTGTGCACCCCGCCATGCTTGACCGCCTCGTGCGGCATCCCATAGACCACACAGGTGGCCTCATCCTGGGCGATGTTGACGGCGCCTGCATCAAACATCTCCTTCATGCCGCGAGCCCCATCGTCCCCCATGCCGGTCATGATCACCCCCACCGCATTCCTGCCGGCGTATCGAGCCGCCGAGCGGAAGAGCACATCCACCGAGGGGCGATGCCGTGACACCAGCGGGCCGTCCTTGATTTCGACATAATAGCGCGCGCCGCTGCGCTTGAGCAGGGTATGATGATTACCGGGGGCGATGAGCGCCCGGCCGCGCACCACGGTATCATTGTTCTCCGCCTCCTTGACGGTCACCCGGCAGATGGAGTTGAGACGCCGGGCAAAGGCGGCGGTGAAATTTTCCGGCATATGCTGCACGATGACAATGCCGGGAGTATCTTCGGGCAGCATCTCCAGAAAAATCTTGAGCGCCTCGGTGCCGCCGGTTGAGGCGCCCACCACCACCACCTTTTCCGTGGTCTGAATCATGGCCTTGGAGGTCGGTTTGGCCATGATCACATCAGCGGTGTATTTCGGCGACACCTCCTTCAGCGAACTCCGTTCAGGCCGCCTGCTCAGACGCGCGGCCGCAGCTCCCTTGACGGCATCGCATATCATCATCCGTGATTCTTCGATGAACTGCTTGGTGCCCATCTTCGGCTTGGTGATGATATCAACCGCTCCGTATTCCATGGCCTTGAGCGCCGTTTCACTTCCGCTTTGCGCCAGGCTGGAACACATCACCACCGGAATGGGATGCTGACTCATTATTTTCTGCAGAAAGGTCAGGCCGTCCATGCGCGGCATTTCGACATCAAGGGTGATAACGTCCGGCACCACCGTTTTCAGCCGTTCCGCCGCCAGGAAGGGATCAGCCGCGGTGGCCACCACCTCGATGCCGGGATCGGAGTTGAGAATGTCGCACAGGGTTTGCCGCACCAGGGCCGAATCATCAACAACCAGCACCTTGATCTTCTTCATGCACTGACTCCGGATGCCAGGGAGGACTTGGGCCCCATCCGCCTGACATAGACGGAGCCGTCGATGGTTGAAAAAAACAGTTTCCTGCCGAACAAACCGCCGGTGTCGGTACTGGCAATCGTCAGGCCGAGCAGCGCGATGATCTCTCCGGCTCGGGCCACATTCTGCTCGCCGATGGTCTGCCTGGTTGCGGAATAGTTGCCGAGGGCCAGCACCTGCGCCCCGCCGAACAGCTTGATGACCAGATCATCCTTGGCCCCGTACTCGATGATTTTTCGGTAAATGTAACGGATCGCCTTGTCGACATAGCGCAGATCGTTGCTTTGTCCGGCGACGATGCCCGGCAGCATGGCATGACAGATGGCCCCGACCCCGGAGACTCGGGAAAACATGGTGACTGCCACGCAGGAGCCCAGCACGGTGCTGACCAGCGCCGGCCGGCGGGAGACAAACACCTCGCCCGGCTTCAGATAAACATGGCGGCTGTGAGAGGCGATAAGGCCTTTCATGTTTTCCGGTACACCGTGGAAGACACGGCGCGGAAGTCAACGTCCAGTCCGTTCAGGGTCTCGGAATGACCGAGAAAAAGGTAACCGTTGGGCCGTAATTGATGATGAAACTTGCGCATCAGGGCTTGTTGGGTGGGCTTGTCGAAATAAATGACAACATTACGGCAGAAGATAATATCCATTGGCTCGGCCAGGCCGAAATCCTCATCCATGAAATTGATTCTTTTGAAGACAACCCGGGAACGCAGCTCGGGACAGATGCGCACCACCGGATTGTTCCGGTCTTTATTGCGCATAAGATACTTTTTTTTGAGGTCCGGCGCAATAGGCTCAACGCAGTCTTCCGTGTAAACCGCCTTTTGGGCTCGCTCCAGGATACGGCTGCTGATATCCGAAGCGAGGATGGAAAAACGAAAATCTTGATGCGTTGCCGCGAATTCAGTCAGGACCATGGCCAGGGTGTAGGGCTCCTCCCCGCTGGAGCAACCGGCGCTCCAGATGCGCAATGGTTCCCGCAGACAGCCCCCGCGCCCCTGCATGATTGTCGGCAGGGCGGTTTTGGTCAGATAATCAAAATGGCCGGGTTCCCGGAAAAAATCCGTTTTGTTGGTGGTGACCACGTCAATAAAGTGAATCAACTCCGTGCGCTGCCCTTCGGCGCTGAAAACAAAGTCGCTGTAAGCCTCGAAACTGGTAATATGAAGAGCCTTGAGCCGTTTCTGCAAACGGGCCTCAAGCATGGTTTTCTTGGCGGGCGGCATTCTGATGCCGACGTGGTCGAAAATAAAGGTGCTGAACCGTTGAAACTCCTTCTCTTTCATCGTGGCCGGGGGGTGAGGCGTCATCATGGGCGTTTCGTTTTCGGGTTGAAGAAATCAGGTTTTCGGGGTTCAGATTGTCGCCTGCACCCCGAATCACTTTCCGTATTAATATTTTTCAAAATCGTCATCCAGCTGATCACTGATGGCCGGCCCCCCCATATTCAAGTGGATTGCCTCGCTTTTCTTTTCCGACCTGACCGGTTTGACGGGAAGGTGGCCGATGGCAAGAGGGCGCCCCGTGACGTGACGCGACGAATCGGCATCCTTCCCCCTTCGGCCGTCGGTTTCCAGGGTAAAGAAGGCAATGGTCGATTTGAGCTGTTCGGCCTGGCTGGACAGTTCTTCCGTGGTGGAGGCCATTTCCTCCGCCGCCCCGGCGTTCTGCTGGATGACCTGGTCGAGCTGCTGAATGGCCTGATTGATCTGCTCCGCCCCGGAGTCCTGTTCCTTGCTGGAGGCGCTGATTTCCTGCACCAGCTCGGCGGTACGCTGGATGTCGGGCAGCATCCTGTTCAGCATGTCGCCCGCCTGCTCGGCAATGGCCACGCTGCTGGTGGAAAGTTTGCTGATCTCGCCCGCCGCCGACTGGCTCCGTTCGGCGAGCTTGCGCACCTCGGAGGCCACCACCGCGAATCCCTTGCCGTGTTCCCCGGCCCGGGCCGCCTCGATGGCGGCGTTTAAGGCCAGCAGGTTGGTTTGCCGGGCGATTTCCTCGATGATGGAGATCTTGGTGGCGATCTGCTTCATGGCGGCCACGGTTTCGGTCACCGCCTTGCCCCCTTCCCGGGCGTCCGTGGCGCTTTTCACCGCGATCTTTTCCGTCTGCATGGCGTTGTCGGTGTTCTGGCGGATGTTGGAGGCCATCTGCTCCATGCTGGAAGAAATCTCTTCCGCGCTGGCCGCCTGCTCGGTGGCGCCCTGGGACATGTGCTGGGCCGTGGCGGAAAGCTCCTGGCCGCCTGCGGCGACATTGTCCGCCGCGCCCTGCACCTCCAGCACCACCTCCCGCAGCTTCTCCACCATGGCGGCCAGCGACTCCATCAGCTCGTCCTTGTCGCTGCGTTTTTTCACCTCCACCATCAGGTTGCCCCGGGCGACCAGTTTGGCGTTCTCGGTGATTTCCTTCAGCGCAACCACGTTGCGGGTAATGGCCCCACAAATCTTTTCAAAATTATCGGCAATGGCCAGGGTGTCCTCATCCGCCGCAGCTACGGTGGTGGTGACAGCCAGATCGCCGATGGCAAGCATTTCCAGATTGGCAAGCAGCTTGCTTACCTCACCGTTCTGGTAGGCCGCCTGCTTTTCCGCCACCCGGGCCGCCTTTTTCACCGCCGTCATGTCCGTCACCGCCTCGAAGACGGCAATGGTGTTCCCCTTGTCATCCTTTATCGGTACGCCGAAATAGCCGATGTCAAGATTAAGCCCGCCCGGATGGGCGTCGGTTTCACTGGCGGCCATCTGATTGGTGGACAGGGCACGGCCGCAGGCGCAGCGGTCGGTTTTGCAGTCGCTGGTTCGGAAGTGATCAAAACATTTGCCGCCGATAACCTGTTGCTGACTCCTGCCGCCGGCCTCGGCTCCGGCCTTGTTCATGTAGAGCACGTTGAAATCCCGGTCAATGATCATCACCGGGTTCGGCAGAATGTCCAGAAATCCCACCAGGCGGTCGACGATGGTGTTGACTCCCTCGATCAGCCTGCGATAATCACCCTGGTGCCGTGCCGCATCGGCCCGTATATTCAGCCGTCCTTCCATGGCGGCCTTGCCCAGCATATCCCCATCCGCCGCCAGGCCGCGGATGGTGTCCACCATCTTCTTCATGGCTGCCATGACGCTGTTCGTGTCGTCGGTTTTCAGTCTGATCTCACGGGAAAGGTCACCGACCGCCACCAAGGCGGCCACCTCGCCCAACTCACGCGGGTCGGCTCCCAGTTGGCGCAAAACAGCGCGAATGATGAGCAGGGCGACGATAACCCCCAAAAAAACGGCAACCATGCTGCTCAAGGAAAGCACCTGCCGCACCCGACCCAACGAGGCAAGGATATTGCCGGAATTTTCTTTTGCTTCGTCGACATGGAAAGTCTGCAGCTTTTCCACCGCATCAGAAAGTGACCTTCTGGCGCGGTCAAAATCACCCATCAGGGCATTGCCGGCCTCCAGCCCTTCCGTGACATAGACATTGGCCAGCTTCACCCCGCTTTCATAAAAAAGGGTGAACAGGACTTCGGTTTCCTCGGCCTCGTCCAGGGCTCGATTGTCGTTTTCCGCCCGGAACATTTCCTTAAAACGACCCAGCCCCTGGCGGAAAGTGCCGGCAACCTTCTCCGCCTCGGCAAGACCCGCGGTGTCATGGGTCGCAGCCACGTCGGTGAGGATCTCGCCGATCTGAACCACGGCCAAATCCAACTCATAGGCCAGCATGAGAAAGGGCAGGGTTTCCTTGTCCATCTGCCGGGTGTTGTGTTCCGTTCCCCGGAGCAGCAAGATCGTCGCGGTCACGGCCAGGACAAAAACAACTATCACCGCGGCAAATCCCAATCCCAGCCGCATTCCAATCTTCATGTTCTTCAGCATGGCACCTTCTCTCGTTGTCTCTGAATTTTGTGTTTCCGAAGTCTTTTGCGCGATTTCGATTTTCCGCGCGCGCAACTTGCAACTCCCTCCGGCACGAACCGTTACCCGCTTATCATGCCGCGCCGCCGCCCTGCACCGCCAGCAGATCCTCGGAGGAAAAAACCTTGTCAATGTCGAGAATCATGACGAAATCGTTATTGATCTTGCCCATGCCTTTGATGAATTCCGTGTTCAGCTTCGTGCCGATATGGGGGGCCGGTTCGATCTGTTCCGGCTCCATTTCCACCACCTCCTGCACCGAATCGGCCAGCACGCCCAGCACGATGACTTCGCCTTCCAGGCTCACCTCCACCACGATGATGCAGGTGTTCACCGTCTGCTCCGTGCAGGTCATGCCGAAATTAAGCCGCAGGTCGATGACCGGCACCACGCTGCCCCGCAGGTTGATGACGCCGCGCATGAACTCCGGTGTCTGCGGCACCTTGGTAATCGAGGTGAATTCCAATATCTCCCGCACCTTGGCCACATCAAGGGCAAAGACCTCCTCCGCCAGCTTGAAGGTCAGGTACTGCACGGTTTCCGTAATTGCCGCCACACTCATGGTATTTCCTCCTTATATGGTAGGCTGTCAGGCTGTAGACTGTTAGGTGTAAAAAACCGCAACCCACAACCTGATAGTCTGACAGCCTAATAGTCTAAGAGCCTCAACACTTTCAGCGCGGTTGATCAGTATTTTTCAAAATCATCATCGAGGTTGTCGGCGCCACCGAGCCCTCCCATGTCGAGGTTTATGGCGCCGCCTTTTTTACCCGCCTTGACGGATTTCGATGGGGCAGGGCGCTCCACGGCATGATGGCCCAAGGCAAGCTGGCGGGCCGGGCCGGGCCGGGAAGCGGCGGCATGCTGCCGGCTGCTGCCTGTGTCCAGGGTAAAGAAGGCGATGGTGGATTTGAGCTGCTCGGCCTGGCTGGACAGCTCTTCCGTGGTGGAGGCCATTTCCTCCGCCGCCCCGGCGTTCTGCTGGATGACCTGGTCGAGCTGCTGAATGGCCTTGTTGATCTGCTC
>MQUF01000010.1 GCA_001914235.1 Desulfobulbaceae bacterium DB1 | reverse complement strand
AGTTTAGAACAGATGATGCGCGAATAAAACTAAAACGGCTTTATCCGAAACTTTAACATATACAATGTACTAGGTGAGCTGGGTACAAACAGTGGAGGTGTAATTATGAAGAAACATAATTATCACCACCTAGTCCGAGAGTCGATTAAGACTGGTTCAGCCGTCGCGAAGCTGCTCTATTATGGGCTAAAGGTGGTTGAAATAGTAATGAAACTTTCGGACTTGGTTTCATTCTACTTGATAATACCGAGAAACATGCATGCCTCCCCTCTCTTACCCTCTATGGATAGAAAAATACGAACTGAAGCCAGACCTGTGGATTTTTAAACCCTCGAAAGAGTCTGTGAAGCTTGGGAAAGAGGTCAAAGCGGCAATAGAAAAGAAATGGTCGCCACCTTGTTATTATTTTCACTTGCTGCCTGGAGGTCATGTGGCAGCCCTGTATACTCACAAACCGAATCGTTTCTTCACACATCTTGATATTTCAAAATTCTTTAATTCGATTAATAGAAGCAGGGTGACGCGTAGTGTCTCGTCAACTATTAAGTGTCGGGTAGAGACGTGCCAGCTTTATCCGTGCATCCTTGGCGGTAAACTGCCAATTTACTTTAGCGTCTCTATTGTTTCGCGTTTCTTGCCATGCCCGCACTTCTTTCCTGACGACCTCGATATCGTCAATCCTTCTGTCCAGACATTGGCCAGTGAGCACGTTCAACTCTATTTCTGCCATATTCAGCCAGCTCCCGTGTTTCGGGGTATAAACAAATTCAAAGCGATCCCATAATGCTTTTGCCTTTTCCGGCGCGAACGTTTCATACAGGGAGCCGGGTTCGTGCGTATTCAAATTGTCCATCACCAGCGTTATTTTTTCAGCATTGTTGTATTGGCTGGCAATCTCTTCCAGGAAAAGCGCCCAGTCCGGTTTGGTTTTCCTTTCGGTGATTGTCACCATGCGCTTTCCCGCCAGCGGCTCGCAAGCAAGAAAAATATTGCATACACCCCGGCGGCAGTATTCATAATCGTGCCTTGCCGGCTGACCGGGTGATGCTGGAATTGGGCACCTTGTCTCCCCGATCAACTGCTTTGGAGATTCGTCCATACAGACAACAGGATGGAGAGGATCAAGTGGCCGCCTGTAAACATCCAGCACCTTTTCCATGTTTGCGACAAAACTGCCATTGTGTTCCGGTGGAATCACCCATCCTTTTTGCCGCCAAGGCTTGAGTTCGTTTTTTTTAAAATGCGCCGAACAGCCTCATGGGAGATATTCTCAATATAATTGAGCTCGACTGCTTTGTCCGCCAGCAACCGCAAAGACCACCTGGAAAAACCTTCTGGCGGACTACTGCAGCTCAGTGCAACCAAATGCGCCTCAAAATCCCCGTCTGCTTTTTTGATGTAAACACGATCTCCTTTCCTCTTCTCAAGGGCAAAATCAAACCCTTCTTCGACGAACCGTTTCTTGACCCTGTCAATTTTTCTCATGCTTATGTTCAGGACGCGGGCAATCTCTTCGTTGGTTGAACGGTTAGTTTGAAATTCGCCAACGAACAAGGTTAGATTGTGCAAGCGCAGCGAGCCACAATCTGAACCGGTGGTTGGACAAGCCCGGTGGACGTATATAGAAAAGAGCTTTTGGGTTCCGGAGGGATCGGATCAGGCGAAGGAAGACGGGAGTGGCCCCCGCAATGTTCTTTGAAAAGGATTTTGGTGCTGTATCATGCTGCTTTACGCTGATTTCCGGCGTTTTTCGGGCGCAGGAGTCCCGTCCCGGTGCAATCCGGCTTGTGTCCTCGGCAAGTTCACGGCTTTCGTTTACATACCCGATGCCTCCGGCTCGTCTATTGCCGTAACGGAGCGGCCATGGCCGGTGGCCGGGCGATCATTGTCGCGGCGATCACCATGGCGGCCCCGCAGGCCGGGCAGATGATAGCCGGCCGTTGCTTCAGGTTGCGGACAAGGGCGCGCCATGGCGCGACCCGCAGCACCAGCTGCAGGAAGCGGAGCAGCTTTTTGCTGCATGCATGGAGAAAACCATACGACCTTGCCCGTCGAAACCCTCGGGGCAGCACATGGAGCATAAGCAGGTAGAGGAAGTACTCGCCCTTGACGGTTCGGGTCCGGTCTTCTCCGCTTTTGGCATGGCGATACCGGAAGGTGACCATGCCGTCCCGGCAGTGCAGGATGTCTTTTTCCCGGATAACACCCCGGTACAGATAACGGCCAAGATAGATAAGGGCCTTCTCGCCGTTGCCCGCGTCCTTGCAGTCAACCACCCACTGATCGGGGCAATCATGGGGAACCGGCAGCTTGTTTTCGACCAGGGTCTGGAGCAGCTTCGCCCGAAAGACCTTGGCCATGGCCTTGTGGCTGAAGAGATATTTCCCGGATTTTTCCTTCCACAGCCCGGTTTGCGGGTTGATGCTTGCTCCGGGCATGACAACGTGGATGTGCGGATGATAGTCCAGGGTTCTGGAATGGGTGTGGAGGATGGCGGTGAATCCCGCTGATCCGCCGAGTTTTTTGTCGTTATTGGTGAAGGATTTCAGGAGGTCCTGTACTGCCCTGAACATCAGGGCGTAAACGGTTTTCTGGTGTTTCCACGCCAGATCCCGCATCTGCCCGGGCAGCGTGAAGGTGATCAGGTAGTATTGACACGGCAGTCGTTTGTCAAGCTGGCTTTCCAGCCACTGCCGGCTCTCATGGTTCTGGCAATGGGGGCAGTTTCTGTGGCCGCAGGAATGGGGAATATAGATCCGTTCGCCGCACCGGTGGTCCGAACAACGGGCCAGCATGTGCGGTCCATGCTCGTATCTGCATCGGGCCATGGACTCCAGAGCCTTGATGTGGCCTGACAGGAGATTTTTGTTGTAGGTGCGGAAGAAGCTGTCCCTGAACTTGTTGATGATCGTGGAGAGCAGCATTATTTACGCCCTCCCCATCTGATGTCCAGGGAGTTGACCAGGGAATTGACGGCCAGTCTCGCATTGTTGGCCGTGGTGGAGGTCAGGTGGGTGTATCTGGCGGTGGTCAGGATGCTGACATGGCCAAGGATCTGCTGCAGCTCAAGCAGATCAACCCCGGCCTCCAGCATGTGGGTGGCATAGCTGTGACGCAGGGAGTGGCATGAGATTTTTTTTTATGCCGAGTTGCCGGACAACGGTCTGCATGGTGGTTTGAATGCCGCCCCTGTCCAGGGGCAAATCAACCAGGTGGGCATTTTTCAGACCTCTTTTCCTGCTGGGGAAGAGGAACCGGGGATGCTTGTGCATGGCCCAGAACTCCCGCAGCACCCGCAAGGTCTTGTCTGGCAGCGGCACCAGCCGGTCCTTGTTACCCTTGGCATCACGAATATGGACCCGCATGTTGCCTGCGTCGATGTCGCCGACTGTGAGTCGAATGCCTTCGCCAAGGCGCAGGCCCATGCTGTAGCAGGTAAAAAAGAAGACCTTGTAGCTCAAGGTTTTGGTTGCGGCAAATAGTTGCTCCGTCTGCTCGACGGACAGGATGTCAGGGATTCTGGATGTCTTGGGAGGCTTGATCAGGGGGATATCTTCCCAGGGTTTGTTCAGTACCCCGGAATAGAAGAACTTCAGGCCGTAGAGGTCGAGCTTGACCGCGCTCCAGGAATGCGTGTCCAGGAGTTCCGTGAAATAGTCGAGCAACTGGCCGGAGTTGAGGTTGTCAATCCTGCAATCGAAATAGTTGCCGATACGCCGGATCGCCCTGGCGTAGGCGTCGATGGTCTTGGGCTGCAGACCGCCCAGTTTGAGGCATTTCAGGTGTTTCTGATACTGCTTGTTGAAGAGGGAATCTTGTGGCATGGTGGTGTTCATTGTAACCTCCTTGGTAATAGTTGATGCGGCGGCCTCGCCTTTGCTCCGCCACTCTCTACTTATTACCGTATGCCGTGAGATTACAACATGTTAATGATGGATAAACAAGCTCGCTCGTGACTCGTCTGCCGCGTAGCGGCTTCGTCCAACGATCATTTTCAGCAAGCTGAAAGCCCTCGGCGCGCAAGAAATCAATAATATCTTCCTTGATGCCAATGCCTTTCAACTTGAAAACGAGGTCGACGGCAGGGAAAACAGCCTGAATCCCTATGACGCGGCAAACAGCGCCCTGGCGGCAAATTTCAACACCCTGCACCTGAAAAAATCAAAAAACGGCGCTGTTGTCGCGGCCGAGGCGCAGACACCAACGCTGCCCATCATGAAACGGCTGGGAAAAAAACTTCCGCCGGGCACGCACCGGATAAACCTGACCAACAATACGGAAGACATCCTCATCCATACCGGGGAGCTCTTCCGGGCAATGCAGAAAAAGCAGGGACTGGCAGGCAACGGCATTATCGCCGCCAAAAGCGTGCCGGCAGCGGTCAAACTGCTTTATCGCCATCCCTCGAACCGCAGCCTGGAACAGGTCATAAGCGGCCTGATGCTCTATTCCAACAATTTTGTCGCCAACCAGCTCTATCTTGCCTGCGGTGTTGCCCGCGAAGGCTACCCGGCAACCTGGGGCAAAAGCCGGTCCGCCTTTAATCGTTTCCTTAACGGCCTCGGATTCACGGAAACCGACATCGTCATGGTGGAGGGCTCGGGACTTTCCCGCCGCAACCTGCTGACCCCGGCCGCCATGCTGAAAATCCTCCGCGCCTTTGAGCCCTATAGCCGTCTTTTGCCGGACAAAGAGGGCATCCTGCTCAAATCAGGCACCCTGACCGGGGTTTACTGCTACGCCGGTTTTTTTTCCGCCGGAACAATCAGGAAACCCTTTGTCATCATGCTGAACCAGCCCAAAAATCAGCGGGATGACGTGCTTAAACTGCTTGAAAAAATCGCCCTGCAACCGTAAAGTTGAATAATCGGCAACGATTTTCACTTATCCAGCAGAAAAAAGGGTCAGTCTTGCAGGTGACCGCGCCGGGGAACCGGCACGCTGCAAGACCGGACACGGGGAGAAAGACAAGAATGGGAAACCGGACCGAGCGTGATTTTTTACTCACCGAGGAACAGGGCGGCATTCTCGTCAGGCTTGCCCGCCTGACCATTGCCCTGCAACTTGGCATCAAGGCTGACGCGGATGAGCAAAATAAGATCGAGGAAAAACTCTCGGAAAAAATTTTCCTGCGGCAGCGGGCCACTTTCGTCACCCTGCACAAAGCAGGCGAGCTGCGCGGCTGCATGGGAACCCTTTCCGCCTATGAAAGTCTTGCCGACAGCATCCGGCATAACGCCGTCAATGCCGCCTTCAACGACCCCCGGTTTCCTCCCGTGAAGAGCGATGAGTTCAGCAAGGTGGATATCGAAATCAGCATCCTGACCGATGCCGAACCCCTTGTCCATGAAAATGGTGACGAGCTCATTGCCCGGCTCCGTCCAGGCATTGACGGCGTCATCCTCCAGCACGGATCAGCCGGGGCGACCTTTCTGCCCCAGGTCTGGGATCAGCTTCCCCGGACCGAGGATTTTCTCGGCCGCCTCTGCCTCAAGGCCGGGCTGCGAGCCGACACATGGAAAACGGGAAAACTTACGGTCCAGACCTATCAGGTCCAGCATTTCAGCGAATGATACCGCGGCAATTCATTCAATGATCATCAACTGCCGACCCGGGGCCACCACGTCATTTTCCTTGACGGAAATCTCCTTGACCCGTCCTATTGCCTGGGATTTCAACTCATTTTCCATTTTCATCGCCTCAAGCACGATTAGCCCTTCGCCGTCCCGCACCATGTCCCCCACCGCCATCTGAATGCGGACGATACGACCGGCCATGGGTGCGCGGATAATCTGCCTGGTCCCCGCGGTCGAACCTTGCGTTGCATCTTCGACACGCCTGGAGCGGGGATCAAAAAAATCAACCGGATATGGTCTGCCGTGAACGATCACCTCATAACGATCATCCTGACGGCAGACAAACAAGTCATGGGCCTGATCATTGACGAAAACCGAATAAAAACCTCCGGAAACAGCAGCAAAATCAACAAGATAAAGTCGTCCGTCCACGGAAATGCTCATTTTTCCCGAACCTTTCTCATATTCAACCCGATATGTGCTGTTTTCGACCCTGACGCGGTGTTCCATTTTATTCAGCCGCCTGCCTCACATGTTGCCGAAGAACCAACGAAATATACAAAAAATGTGACACGTTGCAAAAATACGGCAGGGGCTTCCGACAAATGAGCCGCCGGCAAGTTGATACCCCGCCCGGCCGCATCGAAGACCATCCACTCCCCGCCCCCCTTAAAAGCGGGTTGACCAGAACTGATACTTGCCGGCCATCCGCCACATGCCGCTCTCGGGCAAGGATGAACTCCCGTCCATTTGCCTGCCGCCGGAAGAAGCCAGGCTGTCGCAGATCGCCCCGATAATTGCCAGATCATGGTCCTGATGAGATCCTTCCGCTTTGTCGACGAAATAATCATCCAGAAAACGGGTGTCCATCTCGCCGCGAATGAAATGTTCATCGGTCAGCACATGTCGATGCAGCTCAAGATTGGTTTTTACCCCGCAAAAAACACTTTCGCCCAGGGCGCGCAGCATCCTGAGCCGGGCCTCTTCCCTTGTCCTGCCCCAGACGGAGATTTTGGCAATCATGGGGTCGTAATGGAGCGACACCTCCCATCCTTCATAGACGCCGCTGTCCACCCGTACCCCGGGGCCTTCCGGCAGCACCACCTTTTGCAGCCGACCCGGCGCCGGCATGTAGTTATTGCGCGGATCTTCCGCATAAATACGGCATTCAACGGCAGCCCCGCGCCTCACCACCTCCGCCTGGCCGATACTGAGGGGCAGCCCGGCAGCAGCGCGCAGCTGCTCTCTGACCACATCGGTTCCGGTCACAAGCTCCGTCACCGAATGTTCCACCTGAATGCGGGTATTCATTTCCAGGAAATAAAAGTTTTTCCCTTCGTCGACGAGAAACTCCACCGTGCCGGCGCCGGTATACCCCACTGCCCGGACGGCCCGCACCGCGGCGGCGGTCAACCTCGCGCGCAGCTCGTCATCGACAAAAACGGACGGGCATTCTTCAATGACCTTCTGATAACGGCGCTGGATGGAACATTCCCGCTCAAAGAGATGCACGACATTGCCGTAGGCATCGGCCAGAATCTGCACCTCGATATGACGGGATACGGGAAAATATTTTTCCGCCAGAATGCGGGTATCGGCAAACGCCCCATGCGCCTCACGCCGCACGGCATGAAATGCGTCCCGCAGTTCTTCCGGCTGCCGGACGATCCGCATCCCTTTCCCGCCTCCCCCTGCCGCCGCCTTCAGCATAACGGGATATCCGATTTCCCGGCACACGGCAAACACCTCGTCAACATTCTCCAGCTCTCGGGTCGTTCCCGGTATCACCGGCACGCCATGGGCAATCATGGTCCTGCGCGCCACGGTCTTATTGCCCATCTGCTCGATCACATCCGGTTCAGGCCCGATAAAGACAAGGCCCGCGTCCCGGCATTTGCAGGCAAAATCCCGGTTTTCCGACAAAAAACCGTAACCCGGATGTACGGCCTGGGCCTTGGTTTTCCGGCAGACGGCAAGAATCGCCTCACTGTCCAGATAGCTTTCAATGGCAGGAGGAGGACCAACGCAATAGGCCTCGTCGGCATAACGCACATGCAGGGCTTTTCGGTCAGCCTCGGAAAAAACGGCCACCGTGGCAATACCCATCTCCCGGCAGGTGCGCATGATCCGTACCGCGATTTCTCCACGATTTGCTATAAGGATTTTCGTAAACATGGGTGCAATCGTTCCTGATGGAAGCATGAATTTTCGCCCGTTCGACTGCATGGTTTACGCTGGTGCCCACTCATGCCATTTCCCCATTTCCGCCCAGGGCAGCCCTGACCTTGTCGGCCAGATCCTTGGCCGAAAAAGGTTTCTGGATGAAATGAAAGCCTTTGTCGAGCACGCCCCGGTGGGCGATGACGTCAGCGGTATATCCGGACATAAACAAACACCTGATCCCCGGACAAAGGGACGTTACCTTTTCGGCCAGTTCCCGGCCATTCATCTCCGGCATTACCACATCAGTGAGCAGCAGGGATATCTCGTTTGCATGCGCCTCGGCCAGGCACAGTGCGGCGGAAGATTTTGTTGACGTCAAAACCCTGTAGTTGAGATTGATGAGGATTCGCTCGACCAGTTCGAGGATCGCGATATCGTCCTCGACAACCAGCACTGTTTCTCCGTTCCCCTTTGCGGGTAACTCGTCGCCCTGTTTACGTTTTTCGGCGATTTTCCCGACATGACCGGGCAGATAAATCTTGAAGGTGGTGCCTTCTCCCGGTTCACTGTAAACGTTGACAAACCCGTTGTTCTGCTTCACGATGCCGTAGACCGTTGCCAATCCCAGGCCGGTGCCTTGACCTGCGCCTTTGGTGGTGAAAAACGGCTCGAATATCTTCTCCACAATCTGATGATCCATGCCGCAGCCGTCGTCACTTACGGACAGCAACACGAAATCACCGGGCACAAACCCCGCATGTTCGGAACAATATGCCTCATCAAAGGTCACCATGCCCGTTTCTATGGTGATTTTCCCCACATCGTCGATGGCGTCACGGGCATTGACGCACAGGTTGGCAAGGATCTGATCGAGTTGCGAAGGGTCCATCAAAACCGGCCACAGGCTGTTTCCCGGCCTCCAGACCAGCTCGATGTCTTCCCTGATGAGCCGCCGCAGAACCGTCAACAGGCTTTCCACCGTAAGATTCAGATCGAGCACCACCGGCACAATTGTCTCTTTGCGGGCAAAGGCCAGCAGTTGCCGGGTAATGTCCCTGGAACGTATGGCCGCGGCGTAGATTTGCGTCAGGTCTTCATGCAGCGGGTCTTCTGTTCCGACCCTGTTCAGGGCCAGTTCCGTGTAGCCGATGATAACGCTGAGGATATTGTTGTAATCATGGGCCACCCCGCCGGCCAGTCGCCCCACGGCCTCCATCTTCTGGGCCTGACGGTATTGCTCCGCCACTTTACGATGCTCGGTGATATCGTGGATAATCGAATGGAGCAACGCCTTCCTTTTAATGTCAATTCTGCCGCTGAACACCTCAACGTCTTTGATGGCGCCGTCAGCCAGCCGATGGCGAAACTCGAAGTGAATGCGTTGTTCGGATTTGGCCTTTGCCATTTCCGCTTCGATTTGCTCGGCCGAAAGGATGTTGATGTCCTGGATTCGCATCCGTCGCAGCTCGGCAATCGACCAGCCGTAAAATATACTTGCCGCTTCATTGGCTTCAACAATGTTGCCGTTATCCGGATCGATAATAAGTTTAACGGCCGGATGGTTCTGAAAAAGGCAGCGAAACTTCTCTTCGCTTTCGCGCAACGTCTCATTGGCCTGGACCAGATCCCTTGTCCTTTTCCCGACCTGCACCCGAAGCAGAAGAATCAGCGCGAACGCAACGGCAAGCGCCCCGACCGTGCCGCCGATAAGCCACACAAGATACCGCGGCGCAACAACCTTTGCCGGCCTTTCCATCCAACGCGCCAGCTCCTTGTAATAGACAGAGCCGGTTTCTGATTTCATTGCCCGCAAATTGCGATCAATAGCTGCCAACAGATCAGTGTTGGCGCCTTGTGCGGTTGCGAAGTACAAGAAAACCGGGTTGAAAACGATCGCCGTCCTTTCCAGCCCGTACTCCTGATAATAATAATTTCCGAAAAAATGGTTGGCAACAACCGCATCGACCGCGCCTTTGGCGGCAAGGTCAAAGGCTTCTTCGTAGGAATCAGCCTCAATAATGGAAATTTTCAGACCATGCCCCTTTATCATTTGCCCTAAGACGGTTTGCTGAATCGAATCTTTCAGCAGGGCGACACGACGTCCGTCCAAGTCGAACCAGTTCCTGGCCGGCTTTGTGCTGGTGACATAAACCTGCGACCAGCTTTCAAGAACCTTCTCGTGATGAAAATCAAATTGCCTGTCCCGTTCCGGAGAAAATGCCATATCAGGCATCAAGTCGATGCGGCCTGTTTCAAGTTGGGCAAGGCAATCGGACCATTCACAGGGCACATAGGTCACCTGCCAATTCTCCCGGCGCGCAACCTCATCGAGAATGCCGACGAAAATACCTGAGGCCCGCCCATTTTCTCCTGTAAAAATTTTTGGTTTGTTTTCGTACAAACTGACACGAATCTCGCGAAGGGGCGGACGGTTACCACCTTGACCGCCATTGCTTTCCTCAATGGCCGCCATCTCTATTTGCGGGGAGATTGCTTCTTGATCGTGCGGAATTTCAGCAGCAAAGGCAGGATGAATAAAAACAAGGAGGAACAGCGCGAGCGCGGCAACAAAAGATTTCAGCAAGAACAAGAAAACGTTGTTTCTGATAACCATACCATACTCGCTGATATCGCCCAAAACGGGTTTATCCAATGGATAAAGGCAAAGAAAAAGGGAATTCCCCAGTTTTTTCAACCATACCGACCGACAGAGGATTTCATTCGGTTTATTTCAATATGTTCGCAAGGAGTGAAACAACATGGCGTCGTGGGTGGAATAAGTTTACGGCCTGTCGCAGCCTGTAAAAATAATATCATCGCGGAACAGGGAAGTAAAAATAAATTAAGACAAAATCAGCCTTTCCTTATCACGCGCCGCTCCCTTTCCGCCCGCGTTGACAAACCATTGCCCGATTCATACAATTTTTTCTTAAAGAGAAAGTCTGCCTCTTTCCGCACAAAAAACTCAGCATCTGCCGAAGTTGATCATTTTCTCAACACCGTTTCAGCGGTGCCGGAAGAACAGCCATCAAAAACCCTGCCGGAAACTGCAACGTCGGCAAAGTGCTTCCACCAGCCTGCGCCGGGAAAAGCCGTCATACAATGCCGTGGCCCTGGAGCCGGACAGGATTTCCCCGAAAGATTGATCATGGATGTTGCCCAGGCGGATGTCAGCTTCGGCATCCAGGCAGCACGGCACGACGGTCCCGTCCACCAGAATGGCCACATGGTCGCGCAAACCTCGGCAGAACCCTTCGGAACTCAGTTCCGGAGCCGGGGCGTGCGGCCAGGTGAAACGCGGGTTCTGACTCAAAAAAACTTTCGGGGCCAAAGAAATGCCTTGGCCGGGAGTCAGGGCATCGGCAAGTTTTACCGGCAAGGCAAAAAAGTCTTCAATTTTTCTCAAAATCGCTTTGTTCTGCAGAGAGGTTGTGGAGCTGTCCGGGCCGTGTAAATTCCACAGCCGCAGGCTGATATAAGGTGAGCCGGCGGTGCCTGCCCGGCTGATGAAGGTGAAAATGCCGTCCAGGTAATCCGAGAGATCATCCCCTGTTTTCACCGCAGTGACGCTGTGCAGCGAGATATTGACCTGACGCAGGGCCGGACTGTCCAACAGAAGTGCCTGACGTTGGGGCAAGAGGGTGCCGTTGGTGGTCAGGTTAACCGCCAGACCGTGCCTCCGGCAGTCCGCGAGCAGCCGGTCAAGGTCCGGGTGCAGCAAAGGCTCCCCCAGCACATGCAGGGCAAGATAGCCCGTGAAGGGTTTGACCTGTTCAACAATCCCGGCAAAGGCGGCAGCACTCATCCAGGCCTTGGGCCGTTTACTTTGATGACAGAAACTGCAGGCGAGATTACAGCGATTTGTAATCTCAATGTAAATTTTTTTAAATTTTCTCACGAAACCCGAGGAAAAAAGAACGCCCTTGCAACACGAGACCTTGACGGCATGCCCCCACGCAGAACCATCGCGGATCAGTCCCGTTTTTTGTGTTTGGAACTTGCGGTATCAGGACGTTTTTTTCTCACAACCCGGGCGCCAACCAAACAAACGAGCAAAAGCAGAAAACCGCTTCCCATGCCCATAAAAAATTTGTTCCAGTCGCTGCCGCTTTCCTTTGCCGAAGGCGGAATCACCGCTTCCGGCTGGGCAGCGGTTTCAACTCCTGTCGGTGCGGCAGGGGCAGGCGGCACCGAATTGTCGATGGGAGCGGCAACGGTCTGCTGTGGTTGCGCGACGGCGGGATTTGGAGCTGACGGGGCCCGTTCCGCTTGCGGCGGGACGAGACTGAAACCCTTGCCCAGTAATTCCGCTGCCTTGGCATCGCGCACCTTGCGATCTTTGCTGCCCATGACCAGTGTAATAATCCGCACCCCGCCTTTCTCGGCAGTGGCGGCAATGGAAAATCCGGCCGCTTCGTAATAACCTGTTTTGAAACCATCACAACCGGGAACCCGGGTCAACAGTTTATTGTGGTTATGCATAATGAATTTATCTTCGCGAAACCCCTTGGTCCGGGTGCCGGTGTACTTCAAGGCTTCGGGCCGTTTCGCCAGCTCACGGCAGAGAATGGCGAGATCGCGGGCAGTGGTGACATCGGGTTGTTGCCCATCGGAAGGCGGCAGGCCATGCACGGAGTGAAAACGAGAATTTTTCATCCCCAATTCCTGCGCCTTCTGATTCATCAAGGCGACAAACCCTTCCTTGGAACCGGCGATATGACCGGCCAGGGCAACCGCTGCGTCATTGGCTGACTGGACCATCAAGGCGTAGATGAGGTCTTCCACCGAAAATTGTTCCTTGGGATCAAGATAGACCTGAGACCCGCCGATTTTGGCGGCTTCCGGAGTCACTTGCACCATTTCGTCCAGCTTCAGCGCCCCCTGCTCGATACGATCGAGGATAACATAGAGATCCATCAATTTGAGAACACTGGCCGGATAAACCGGGGCATCGGCATTTTCCTCAAACAGTGTTTTTCCACTGTCCGCATCAATCACCAGGGCCGAAACATACGGATCCGCGGAAAGAACATTCAAGGGAGTGCGGGCCGCCATGGCAACGGGCGCGGACAAAATCAGGAGAAGGAAACAAAGGGCAAGACGTTTCATATTTTTTTCACAATGTTGTTATCAATAATATTTTTTGCGAAGTTTGATCCTTTTTCAAAGAAATCAAACGAAATGGAATCGGGGCGGGAAAACGGAGAACAACCTACCGGAAGTAAAAGAAATTATCAACAAGATATGTCAACGGACCCGAAAAGCTTTGTGCAATTGGGACCAGGTTTATCCGCAAAATTCTTAAAACCCGAGGTCTGTCCCCCGTTCAATTCAAACAAAAACAGCAGCCAGGCGGCAGCCGGTTTATTTTGTTGTTTGCGAATACCAGTATGATGCAAAAATTCCATAGATAAAATTAAGGCCCACGACGACAAACGGCATCAGGTTGCCGAAACCAAGTCCGAACATCCCCTTCCCCATCGAAGGAAGAACCATAAAAAGCATCATTGCAGAGGGGGCGAGGCTGGCAACCATTCCTCGCAGAACAAGACGATTTTTCATGACAGGGAGGAGAAGAAGAAGCATCCATATCCCGCCCCAAACCATGCGCTCGTATGCCCATGGCGCGGTAAACTCAGGCTTCATGGTAATGCCGATGATGTCGGATATACCGACCTTCCCCATTGCCCATATATTAAAACTGTCCAGGAGACCACCCAAAGCCCCGCCGGCAAAAGCTCCGCTTACATGACGAATTAATTTCATTTAGTTACACATTAAAGAAAGAACTCAATTTTGATTATGTTTTGCATGGCATACATGGCCCGGCCTGCCGCGGAGTCGATCTTGCGTTTCATCTTCTCGATGCATGTGTCCTTGGCCTTTTCCGTTTTCTAAGCCGCTGGTTAGCGCAATTTCTTTTATAAATCGAGGAGTTTCGCGGCATGAATGACTCTCAAAATGTAAACAGAATCGCCGCTTACTTTATAAATAACACGATATTTATTGTGAACGATTTGCCTGTAATTTGTATCAAAAAAAACATTTTCTGAAATCAAGGCAAAACGCTCTGGCATCGTGTCGAGACTGTAGATTTTCTCCTCTAATTCGAGTATGAAATTTTTTGCATTTTTTATGTCATCTTCTGCTATATAAAAAAAGATATGCTCCAGGTCTTTTTGGGCAATCAACGACATGTTGACTTTATATTTCCTTGCCACGTTTAAACCCCTGGAAAAATTCTTCAGCTTCAGTGAACCTCCCTTCCTTGACAGCCATTCCCGTTATGGGCATCGCTACCCTTTTGGATGATAAAATTTCGCGACGTTTGTGTAAAAAGAGCCATGATGAGTCGCCGTTTTTCGATGATCGGTTCAGTTTAGCCGTTTTATGCTGATTTCCGGCCATTTTTTTTAGTTTTTGGACGTACCAGTCCAGCCGCCTTGCCAACCATGGCTTGACACGGCCCGCTCCTTGACAATCTACTGCTATCCGTCGTTACGTTGCGCATGCCTCTTTCAATTCTCTCCGCTCGAATCCATGGGCTATGGACCGCAGGATGGTCTCCATGGAATCAACCCGGTAGTTGTGGAAAAAACCGCGGACAGTCTCCCACAGGTATCTTTTTGATTCCGCCTTGGCCCATGCCTCCTGGAAGAGCCAGCAACTCATCTGCTGAATCTGGTCGAGCAGGAAGGCCAGCATCATCAGGATGGCGAAAACAGCGCTGAGATTCTTTTCGCCAAGGCCATAGTTGTGACCGAGATTATAACCCTGGTTTTTCAAGGTATTAAAGGTCTCATTTTCGATTTTCCAGCGGGCTCGGCCGCCACGCATGATAGCAACAACATTTTCCCTGGTGATGGGAAGATCGGTTACCCAGCTGAATTTGGTGGTTTTGCCATGTTTATCAACCTGCCAATATTCCAGGAAATTGACCAGCAGATCCTGGTTTGACTGGTTGAGCGGTGCCTGATTGATGAAGCGGAAATAATGGATCTTTTCTGGTTCATCCGGATCTGTGTATTGAAATTCCGTCGCCTTGCCCAGCTCAACCGCTTCGTCCATGCGGTTGAAGAGAAACTGATGATCGCCCGGTTTGGCGCCCAGAATGTAACGCAGATCAAGCCGTGTCAGGTCCCGGATATGCGGGCCATTACTGCTCAGCCCGTCTTCCACCACGATCACCTTCAGGTGCGGATGCTCCCGGCGAAATTCTTCGAAGAATCGACCAGCGGCATTTCGCTCGCTGTCGTTCTTCTTTGCTCCGTCCTTTCTGGTGATCATTTCCGGAAAGACGGGAATGACCTCCCTGTGGTCCGGGTGCACAAAGGCGGCGGCAAACATCTGCTGGTAATACAGGATGCTGCCGTTATTGTTTTTCTTGCCCATGCAGTAATCGGATGACACCTTCTCCGAGGAGTAGAAGCCGGTGCCGTCACCGCTGAGCAGGTAATGGCCATCCAGAAAGGCCATCTTTTCAAAATCCTTGCCGCGTTGCAGCTGCCGGAACGCGCTGCGAAAAGGGGCACGCAGCGAGGAGAGATCCAGTGGGTCGAGAATGTCTCTCATCTGGCTGTCGCAGGGAATATCGGCAATGCCCCAGATGGTATGGAGATTTTCCGGCTCTTCGCGCCGCCGCTTGTCAAAGGCAAGCAGAGAGGGATCTTTCAGCTGGAACATGGCAAGAGCTGACATCAAGGCATCACCAAGTGATATTTTTGCATTGCCGGCACGATGGTCGGGGATTTTCTGAAAATCCTCGCGCATCAGTTGGATCAGGGCGTCGGCATTAAGATGTTTTCTCACGGTTCTTTTGGATTTGGCGGCCAGTTTTCTGACGGCTTCGATACGGTAAATTTTGCGCGGCTTCATGGCGATCTCCTATGTAATTTATTGATATCACATAGAAAAATCGCGACCACCCCTTCAGTGGGTTGTCAATAACAAAATGCGCCGTAGTTTAAAAAATTTCTTTGTTATTTTAAATAGTTATACATGCATACCCCGCCGCCAATGTCAGAAAAGACACCTGTCGGCACCAAAAATGTTTACGAAGGTCTATTTTAGAAATAATCATAAAATCAGATAGTTACATGGCGATCGGGAATTGCTGCTTCCTTGATATCTTCTTCTGCTGGTGCCAACAGCTTCAACAGATTGAATGCATTTATTATTTTTTCATATTCCTTGGCGTCAACCAAGACAGCCTCAGCTTTGC